>JAIBBP010000220.1 GCA_019694615.1 Microthrixaceae bacterium
TCCTGCTCAGCGACGTCGATGTGATGGTGTACAGCGACGAAGCCCTGGACGCGGCCGAAGGGGCGGCCAAGTCACTGGACCGCGTTGCCCGGGTCCACCTGAAAGTCGACACCGGGATGCACCGGGTCGGGTGCCATCGCGATGACGCCGCACGGCTGGCGGAGCGGATCTCCCGATCGCCGCACCTGCACCTGGCCGGACTCGCCACCCACCTCGCGACGGCGGACGATCCCGACTCGCTGTACCCGGCCGTGCAACTCGACCGGTACCGCGTTGCGGAGGAGTCGGTCTCGGCGGTCGCCGGCGACTCGTACCTGCGACACGTTGCGAACTCCGCAGCAGCGATCGTGATGCCCGCAGCGCACTATGACCTCGTCCGGTGCGGCATCGCCTGCTACGGGATTGCGCCGTCTCCGGCGATCGCCTCGCGTCTCGAACTCGTGCCCGCGCTGACGTTGCGATCAAAAGTGAGCTTCGTGAAGCGCCTTCCGGCGGGTGAGCCGGTGAGCTACGGCTGTCGGTACGTGGCCGAGATAGAGACCACCATCGCGACCCTGCCGATCGGTTACGCCGATGGCGTTCCCCGCTCGTTCGGGCTCGACGGCGGGGAGGTTCTGATCGGGGGTCGCCGCCATCTCGTCGTGGGGACGGTGACGATGGACCAGACGATGGTCGACGTCGGCGACCACGCCGTGTCGGTCGGCGACGAGGTCGTGCTGATCGGGACGCAGGGCGAGGACGAGATCACGGCGAACGAGGTCGGGGCAACGGTCGGCACGATCGGATACGAGATCGTGACCCGCCTCGGCGGGCGGGTGCCGCGCCGCTACCGCTGAGCAGGTCGCCGGCGATCCGGCGCGCCGATCAGGGACGGTCGACGGTGATCTCGGTCATTCCGCCGTAGTAGATGTACAGCTCCTCGTCGTAGGGGCTGCGGGTGACACATCGTGCCCGCACCGATGCGGGCCCGGGGCTGGTGTCGGCTGGGAAGAGAAGGTCGGTGGCCCATGTGCCGTCCGGCTCGACGGGGATCGACCCATCAGCAACGAAGGGGCCCGGCCAGCGGGCACCGCCACTGATGTCGTACTCGACGTCGGCACCCGGACACCCGTTGCCGCTGAAGGGCAGCGTCTCACCGGGGAGTACGTGGTCGCCGGCGATGTTCGACTCCTTCGTGGGCTTGGCGCCGACGGCGAACAGCGTGTTGGCCATCGCTTCCTTGGGCGGCCGGAAGTTGCCGCACAACACTCTGACGCCGTACCAACCTTCGAGCGCAACGGGAAGGTCGACGACCGAACGCGTCCGGCGCAGGAGGTTCGTCGTCGCCGGGGCACGGGCCATGAGCGCTGCGGCCTGTGTCGCACCGTCCGATGAGGTCAGGTACAGCTCGACGGTCACCGCTCCGACCGGGCACCCGTCGACCCCCACGATCACGGTGACGTCGTCGCCGGGTTCGGGCCTCTCGGGGAGCGTTCGGACCAGAGCGTTGACCAGGCGCGCCTGGCCGGCTGCCGGAGGTGCGGTGGCGCCTGCGGTTGCGGCGGCGAGGACCAGCGTTGCCGCAGCGGCGGCGGCGCGGCGTCGGGTGATCGTGCTGAAGGTTGTCGTGGCGCGCATCGGGATCCGGGGAGAGTCGCGGCTGGACCGCGTCGGGAGACGCAGTTCAGCGTGATTCGCCGGTGCCGTCAACGCGAGAGGCCGGTCTGTGCCCGATATGGTTGACGACGATGATCCAGGCCCGGACGACGTCGAGCGATGAGACGGCGGCGCTCGCTGCAGCGGTCGCCGAGCTCGCAGGCGCTGGTGACCTCATCGTGCTGTCGGGCGATCTCGGCGCCGGGAAAACGGCGTTCGCGAAGGGGTTCGGAGCGGCGTTGGGTGTCTCCGAGCCGATCACGTCGCCCACGTTCACTCTCGTCAGGGAGTACGTGGGCCGGATGAAGCTCTACCACCTCGACGTGTACCGGCTGGAGCAGATCGAGGAGGCGTTGGACCTCGGACTCGCCGAACTCCTCGATGACGATGCCGTCACGCTCATCGAGTGGGGAGATGCGATCCTCCCGGCGTTGCCGCCCGACTATCTCGAGGTTCGGCTCGAACTCGGGGAGTCCGATGACGATCGTGTGATCGAGGTCTCGTTGATCGGCAGGGCGTGGGCGGCTCGTTCGGTGGTGGTAGGTCGCGCGCTGCAACGGTGGTCGTCGTGCTGATCCTGGGCATCGACACGTCGACCACCCAGGTCGGCTGCGCGATCGGGGGGCATGAGGGGGTCATCGCATCGGCGTTGTGCGCCAAGGGTCGACGTCACGCCGAGAACCTGGCGCCGGCGATCGAGTTCGTCTGCGCGCAGTCCCAGATCGAGCTCTCCGAGATCAGCGTCGTCGCGGTCGATGTGGGCCCCGGCCTCTTCACCGGCATGAGGGTCGGTATCGCCACGGGCAAGGGGTTGGCCCACGCGCTGGGCGTCCCGATGATCGGTGTGGCGAGCCTCGACCTCCTCGCGTTTGCCGTGCGGTTCTCTCCGAGGCTCATCGTGTCGGCGATCGACGCCCGCCGTTCGGAGGTCTACTACGCGCTCTACCGTCAGGTGCCGGGCGGGATCCAGCGGCTCGGCGAGCACTCCGTGGGGAGCCCTGAGGAGCTGGCGTCGCAGTTGTCGGTGCGACGCGAGGAGATGCTGTTGGTGGGCGACGGCATCCACCGCTACCGCGACCTGTTCGTCGACGTTCCCAAGGCCGAGATCGCCGACGCCGGGTTGTCGTATCCGTCACCGGCGTCGCTGGTGCAGCTCGCACACGCCCGGGCTCTGCGCGAGGAGTTCCAGCCGGCGACCGAAGTGGAGCCGATCTATCTACGCAAACCCGACGCCGAGATCAACTGGGTCACGCGGGACCGGAGCTGAGGCGATGTCGCTTCGGGTCGCTGTGGTGCCGATGCGCAGCCGCCACGTGCGCGGTGTCGTCGCGATCGAGCAGCTGACGAGCCCCCGCCCGTGGTCGAAGGAGCTGTTCGCTTCGGAGTTGAAGCAGGCGACGTCGCGGGGGTTCGTCGCGACCCGCCCGGATTCGTCGGTAGCCGGATTCGCTTGCCTGATGTCGACCGGCCACGAGGTCCATGTCACCAACCTCGCCGTCGACCCGACACTCCGACGGCAGGGCATCGCCACGCTGCTGATGCTTCGCCTGGTGGCCGAGACGCAGACGTGGGGATTCGACGACATGACCCTTGAGGTGCGCGAGTCGAACGAACCGGCCAAGGCCCTCTACCGTCGGTTCGGTTTCGAGGAGGAGGGCGTTCGTCCCCGCTATTACGCCGAGACGGGTGAGGACGCGATCATCATGTGGGTTCGCGGGGTCGGTGCGGAGCCGTACCGGCGGCGAATCGACGAGATCGTCGCGACCCTCACCCCGAGCAGCGACAACACTGTCCCGCCGGACAGCGAGAGGACAACCGGGCGGTAGGATTCGACTGTGTCCCCCGATGTGATCTCCGCCGACGCACCCATTCTCGGCATCGAGACGTCGTGTGATGAGACGGCGGCAGCGTTGGTGTGCGGCGGGCGCACGGTGTTGTCGTCGGTGGTGTCGTCGCAGGTCGACCTGCACGCGCGCTTCGGTGGTGTCGTACCCGAGATCGCCAGCCGGGCCCATCTCGACCTCATCATCCCGATCGTTGCGGAGTCGGTCGTGTCGTCGGGCTTGTCCGACTCCGACATCGCCGCGGTCGGCGCGACGTACGGCCCGGGCCTGGTCGGTTCCCTGTTGGTGGGAGTGAGTGCCGGCAAGGCGTTGGCGTTGGCGTGGGGTGTCCCGTTCGTGGCGGTGAACCACCTCGAAGCCCACCTCTACGCGTCGCTGCTGGAGGACCCCGACCTCGAGTTCCCGCTCGTCGTGCTGCTGGTGTCGGGTGGGCACACGATGATCGTCCGCATGGACGGCCCAGGCGTCTATGAGATCCTCGGGCAGACGCTCGACGACGCTGCGGGCGAGGCGTTCGACAAAGTCGCGCGCTTCCTCGGTCTGGGCTATCCGGGTGGTCCGGCGATCGATCGGCTGGCGATGTCGGGTGACCCCGCTGCGATCAACTTCCCGCGGGCGATGCTCGACGACGGCTACGACTTCAGCTTCTCGGGCTTGAAGACGTCGGTCATCAACTGGGTTCGTAAGCACCCCGAGGTCGAGGCGGTGGATGTGGCGGCGTCCTTCCAGCAGGCGGTCGTCGACGTGCTGGTTGCGAAGGCCCGGCGTGCCGCTCACGACACCGGGGCCCGCGGGCTGGCGATCGGTGGGGGAGTCGCGGCGAACTCGCAGTTGCGTGAGTCGTTCCTCGACGTTTGCGTCCGTGACGACATCCGTGGGTTCCTTCCGAGCCGCGAGATGTGTACGGACAACGCTGCGATGGTCGCCGCCGCCGCGTGGTACCGCCTGAATCTGGACGGGCCGAGCCCTCTCGACACGGGCGCGTTCCCCAACCTCGCGCTGGCGTAGGCCAGGCCGCAGGTTGCTTCGGGGCTGCTAGCACTCTCCTATCGCGAGTGCTAGGTTTGGCACTCGCGTCGACCGAGTGCCAACAGCCCCGACGGGTGATGGTGGCGTCCGACGTGATCCACACAACACCCACGCGAAAGCGCAACGGAGGCATCTGCATGAACCTGCAGCCACTCGAAGACCGTATCGTCGTCCGCCCCGATGACGCGGAGACGACCACGAGCAGCGGCCTCGTGATTCCCGACACCGCCAAGGAAAAGCCCCAGCAGGGCGAGGTGCTCGCTGTCGGCGAAGGCCGTTTCGGCGACGACAACGAGCGCATCCCGATGGATGTCAAGGTTGGCGACAAGGTCGTCTACTCCAAGTACGGCGGCACTGAGATCACCGTCGGCGGCGAGGACTTGCTGATCCTCGCGGCGCGTGACGTGCTCGCGATCGTCAAGGCCTGAGGAGTCCAGGCATGGCAAAGATCCTGAAGTTCGACGACGAGGCGCGCCGCGCCCTCGAGGCCGGTGTCAACAAGCTGGCCGACGCCGTCAAGGTCACCCTCGGCCCGAAGGGCCGCAACGTGGTGCTCGACAAGAAGTTCGGTGCGCCCACCATCACCAACGACGGTGTGTCGATCGCCCGTGAGATCGAGCTCGAGGACCCCTTTGAGAACATGGGCGCCCAGCTGGTCAAAGAGGTCGCGACCAAGACCAACGACGTCGCCGGCGACGGCACCACCACCGCCACGGTGCTGGCCCAGGCCCTCGTGAAGGAAGGCCTTCGCAACGTCGCCGCGGGCGCGAGCCCCCTCGGCCTCAAGCGGGGCATCGAAGCTGCGGTCGCCGCAGCGGTCGAGTCCATCAAGTCACAGGCCAAAGACGTCGACGACAAGAGCGAGATCGCTCAGGTCGCCGCCATCTCGGCAGCTGATCTGTCGATCGGCGAGGTCATCGCCGATGCCATCGACAAGGTCGGCAAGGACGGTGTGGTGACCGTCGAGGAGTCCAACACGTTCGGCATGGAGCTCGACTTCGTCGAGGGCATGCAGTTCGACAAGGGCTACCTGTCGCCGTACTTCGTCACCGACGCTGAGCGTCAGGAAGCGGTTCTCAACGACCCCTACATCCTCTTCGTCAACGGCAAGATCAGCTCCGTCCAGGATCTGGTGCCGGTGCTCGAGAAGGTCATGCAGGGCGGCAAGCCGCTCCTGATCGTCGCCGAGGACGTGGACGGCGAGGCCCTCGCCACGCTCGTGGTCAACAAGATCCGTGGCACGTTCAGCTCGGTCGCCGTGAAGGCTCCCGGGTTTGGCGAGCGCCGTAAGGCGATGCTGCAGGACATGGCGATCCTCACCGGTGGTCAGGTCATCAGCGAAGAGGTAGGTCTCAAGCTCGACAACACGACGCTCGACCTGCTCGGCACGGCCCGCAAGGTGGTCATCACCAAGGACGAGACAACCATTGTCGAGGGTGGCGGCAACGAGGACGACGTCAAGGGCCGCATCAGCCAGATCAAGCGCGAGGTCGACGAGACCGACTCGGACTGGGATCGTGAGAAGCTCCAGGAGCGCCTCGCGAAGCTGTCCGGCGGTGTCGCCGTCGTCAAGGTCGGCGCTGCGACCGAGGTGGAGCTCAAGGAGAAGAAGCACCGAATCGAGGACGCTCTGTCGGCGACCCGCGCGGCGATCGAGGAGGGTGTGGTCGCCGGTGGCGGCACCGCTCTGCTCCGTGCTCGTGCATCTCTTCAGGGCACCATCGACGGACTGTCGGGTGACGAGGCCACCGGTGCACGCAGCGTGTTCAAGGCGCTCGCGGCTCCGGCTCGCCACATCGCCGACAACGCCGGTATCGAAGGAGCGGTTGCGGTGCAGCGCACCGAGGCCGAATCGGGCCCGGTCGGCCTCAACGCCGCCACGGGCAACTTCGAGGACCTCATCAAGGCCGGCGTCATCGACCCGGCCAAGGTGACCCGAGCCGCGTTGCAGAATGCGGCGTCGATCGCCGGCCTCCTGCTCACCACCGAGTGCCTCGTGGCCGACAAGCCCGAGGAAGCTCCCGCCGGCGGCGGCATGCCCGACATGGGTGGGATGGGCGGCATGATGTGACGAAGTCCATCAGCCGTTGAGGCGAGCATGATGTGACGAAGTCCATCAGCCGTTGAGGCGAGCATGATGTGTCGAACGTTGTGATGGAGGGCCGGCCGTTGGGCCGGCCCTCTTCGCGCTCGAACATTGCCCCTTCCGAGGGACGCCGCAGCGCCACTACCATGAGCCCGAATACCTATTGAATCCCTGGCGGGACTCTGTTTTGGTACTTCGCAGACCCGGCCCGGGCGGGACGCGGTCGTCAACAAACGATCAGAGTGACATGGACGCAGTGGGTACACAGGGGCCGCGCCGAGGGGTGCAGGCGATCGGAGCGGCGCAGTCGGAGGCGGGGCCGTCGTCGTGCCGTTGCGGTGAACCGAGGCTCCGATTGGTGGAAGCGGAGGTAGTGGGTTTCGCCGCAGGACCTGGTGGTTGGTACCGAAGCCGGGGCAAGCGGGTGTTCGACCTGGTTGTCGGGTCGGTGATTCTCGCGGCGTTGGCGCCGGTCATGGCGGTGATCTGGGCGGTCCTCCGGGTTGTGCTCGGTCCCGATGTGGTGATCACCCAAACGCGGGTGGGTCGGAACGGCACCTCCTTCGGCATGTACAAGTTCCGGACGATGCGGTGGAGCCGTCGCCGAGCGTTGGAGCCGTTCGCCGGGCCGGATCGCCGTACGGTTCACAAGGCCGATCACGATCCTCGCCACACGTCGGTTGGTCTCGTGCTTCGCAAGGCGAGCCTCGACGAGCTGCCGCAGCTGTTCAATGTGTTGCGCGGTGAGATGTCGCTGGTGGGTCCGCGGCCTGAGCTCGCGGAGATCGTGGATCGCATCGGTGCCCGTGGTCATCGCCGGCACGAGGTGCTGCCGGGCATGACGGGCGAATGGCAGATCACGGGCCGCCAGGACGGGCGCCTGCTGCACGAGTGCCTCGATGACGATCTGCTCTACCTCGACCGTGTCACGTTCCGCAACGATGTCGCGATCCTGGCGAAAACCCTGAGCGTGGTGGCGGGTCGGGGCGGTCGTTGAGGGCCGACCAACCGTGAGTCGGCGGGAGCGGCGAAACGAGCGCGAGGCGCCGACGCTGTTGATCCTGATGCCGTCCGCTGACGGTTACGGATCGGACCGGGCGTTGGTCGCAGCGCTCGACGCGATCGTCGAGCGGTTCGACGTGACGATCGTGTTCGCCGCGGACGGTCCGTTGCGGACCGAGGCGGCTCGTTCGGGGGCGACGGTCGTGATGAGCCCTGACTGGGCGTTGCGCCGGAGGTTCTTCACACCACGTGGAATCGTTCCGGCGCTGGCGCGGGTCGGCCGTACGGTGCTGCTCGTGCGGCGGCTCGATCGGCAGCACCAATTCGACCTGGTGTATGCGAACACCGTTGCGAACGCGATGCTGCCGTTCGTGCACCTGGCGACAAAGGCGCCGGTTGTGGTGCATGTCCGCGAGGTCCCGCGTACCAGCGGTCGGCTCAACTCGGTTTTCTTCGGGCTGGTGGACCGCGTCGCGGCCTCGTTGATCTGCAACTCGACGTCGACCGCAGCGTTCGTCGAGCGTTCGGTAGGTGCCGAACTCGACGGTGATCCGAGGGTCGTTGTGGTGCACGACGGGGTCGAGCCGGGCGAGGTCGCCGAGCCGGGGCCGAACAGTGCTCCTCTCGAGATCGTGTGTGTGGGACGAATCCATCCCCAGAAGGGTCAGGGCGTCATGATCGAGGCGCTTCGGTTGGCGACACTCGCCGGTCATGACTGGAGGCTGCACGTTCGAGGTGACGCGCTCCCCGAGCACCAGTGGCTGGCCGACGAGCTCCGATTGAAGGTCGCCGAGGCTGGGCTCGCCGGCCGGGTTGTCTGGCACGGCTACGAGGCCGACACCACGGCGTTGTATCGGGGCATGCACGTCGCTGTCGTCCCGTCGACCTGGCCGGAGGGGTTCTCGCTGGTCGCAGCGGAGGCGCAGGCGGCCGGGTTGCCGGTGGTCGCCACCGGTCCGGGCGGGCCGTCGGACATCATCGAGGAGGGTGTGACCGGCCGGATCGTGCCGTTCGGCGATCCCGCAGCGTTCGTCGGAGCGCTGGCCGAGCTCGAGGACGCCGAGTTGCGTCGTTCCTGGGGTGCAGCGGCTCGCTCCCGCGCCACCGAGCTGTTCTCGACCGAGCGTTACGCAGCCGGACTGGTCGGAGTGTTGGAGTCGCTGGTTCAGCGGACAGCGGGCTCGTCGGCGGACGGAAGCGGGGCACCGCTCGGGAGTTGACCGCTGGCCCGTAGCCGCATCATCGGCACGGCGGTTCCGATGGCGACCCCCAGTGTCATGGTCAGGGGTACGAGGTCGATTCCCCAGGCTGCGGCGACGGCGGCGCCGAACACAACGATGACGGCGGAGTCGATGCACCTGCCCCAGAAGACGGACCGGCTGTGGCGCAGAGCGGTGAGTGCGTTCACGATCGGGATGTTCACGGCGTAGGCGACGGCGTAGACGCACCACGAGGCGAGGAGCGCGCCGGGGATGGCGCCGCTGTTGCTCTGGGCCTCGAAGAACGGAGCGACGAGGAACGCGACCGGCGCGTAGACGGCGGCGACGACGGCGGAGAGCGCAGCGAACCGTGCGACGAGGCCGAGGCGGAGGTCTCCCTGGTCGCGGTGGCGGGTGAAGTAGGGGAGCGAGAAGCCGCCGAGGCCGTTGGCGGCCGTCATCACCGGGGCGATGATGAGACGACCGGCTTCCATCAACCCGAGAGCGGAGCGGGACACGATCGCCGACACAGCGAGGCGAGCGAGCAGCATGCCCAGCGGTCGCATCATGAGCTGACCGGATCGCCACGTGGAGAACGCAGCGACTTCCCGGTACGCGGCAGGGCCCGGTCCGGCAGGGCGCATCTCCGAGCTCGGGAGTTGCACCGCCGCTGCAAAAATCGACGCGGCCGAGCCTGCGGCGAGCGATCCGACGATCCAGGTCATCGTGAGCCGCGACGACCACATCACGGCGAACACGAGCCCCACCGACACGACGCCGAAGATCACGTCATTGATGACGAGAGCGACGAACTCGAAGCGCGCCATCATGATGCGGCGCCCGGTCTCCTCGATCAGCCAGAGGGTGACTGCGACGCCGAACAGCGCGGCAGCGGCTGGCGTCAGGTCGGTGAAGGCCATCGCGCCGACGAACCCGACGAGCAGGGACAGCACGGCGGAGAGCGCGCTGATGCGGAACAGCGCCCGTCGGATCTCGGGTCGCTGGCGGTCGAGGATCACCAAGGTGTCGCCGATCCAGCCGGTGTGGATCGCCGTCGCCGTGACGATGATTCCGTTCGAGAGGATTGAGAAGTCACCGAGGCCCGCGGGTCCGAACTCGCGGAGCGCCAGCCACTGCAACACAAGGCTCGAGGCGGCAACCACCCCCTGGCTCACGATCGCAGCCGATGCGCCTCCAGCGGTGCCGCTCAGACGTCGGAGACGGGACGGTTGAACCGGCCGTTGCGACACCGGTGAGTTCGGCGGCATCGGATCAGGAACCGGAGGCCCAGCGAGTGCGGAGCACCGTTGTGCGGCGCGAGGCTGCAGTAGCCGCCAAGAGGTCGCGGTATGCGGTCACCACGGCGTCGACGGAGAAGACCTCGCGGGCGCGTGCAGCGGCTTCGGCGCGGACCTTCGCGTCGACCGAGGGCTCGTCGGAGATGACTCGCCCGATGGTCTCGGCGAACGAGTGGCCGTCGAGCTCGAAGCACGTGGCGTCGGGACCCAGCGTCTCTCGACTGAACGGTGTGTCGAACGCGGCGATCCGAGCGCCGACTCCCATGGCCTCGACGAGGCTGGGGTTGGTTCCACCGACCGAGTGACCGTGCACGTACACCGCGGCGTGATGGACGAGGTCGAAGAAGGCGTTCCGATCCCCGACGTGACCGATCAGACGAACTCGTTCGTCGGTGCGGGCCAACTCAGCGATGGCCGCGGTGACCGGCGAGTCGTAGTTCGCCGTGCCGAGCACGACCAGCGGCATCGGGAGATCGGACGCCGCGTACTCGCGGGCGATGGCGTCGATGTTGTTCTCGGGGTTGTGGCGGCCGGCGATGAGGACGTAGCCGCCCGGCTCGAGGCCGAGATTCCGAACCGGTTTCTCGTCCGGTCGCCAGTCGTCGGTGGTGACGCAGTACGGGATGACGGTGGTGTCGGAGTCGAACTCGTCGCGATACACGTCGGCCATCGCCGCGCCGTCGGCGATGAGCGCGTTGGCTGTTCGGCGAGCCACCCGCGCCGACCGGTGGAAGACGGTGCGTGCGGCCTTGCCCCATTTGCCGCGGAGCCACTCCTGGCCGTCGACGTTGAGCACCGTGGGTTGGCCGGTGTATCGACCGATCGCACAGTAGGGAGCGTTGGCGACGTTCACGACGAGGACCACGTCGTGGCGTGCGACCCGCGCTGCCAGGCTCGCGACGAGTCCGTGGCTCAGGGTGCTGAAGTTCTTTCCCGGTACAGCGGGGAGGACCTTGCGGCGAACGCCCCGCCAGCTCGTCGAGGTGAACTCCTCTCCGGAGCGGCAGTACATGGTGACCCGATCGCCGCGTCGGGCGAGCTCGGGAAGGAGGAGCGTGAGGAACGTCTCGTAGCCGGAGTAGGTCGACGGGACACCGCGCGCTCCGTAGACGCCGATGTCGAGTCCGCCGTGCTCACGATGCATTCGCCCAAGGCTACCGACCGCGATGGTGTGAGCCGCCCTGTCCACGATGATCCGAACGGCCTAGTGTTCAAAGGGCGACCACGCGTCGCATACTCGTCGAGTGCCCGAACCGGGCTGAAGTCGAGCACCCTTGGGCACGATCCATCAGCGATCGTCGGCGGGGAGCGCGGAGCGGCGTCCCAAGCTGTTCCGGCTTTCTCACGTCGGGGACCGTAGGGGTCGATGACTGGGACGAATCGGAGTGAACGCGATGAAGGCGGCGGACAGAATGACAGCGACGAAGGATCGGTTGGCGGCGCGGTGGGCGCAGCGTCCAAGGCGACTGTGGGCCGCTGTTGCGGTGATGTCGGTGCTGGCGACGGCGATCGCATCGGTCGTTGTGGCCACCGAGGAATCGGCCGACGCTGCACCGCCAGCGGTGGGCGACCCCGGCGTCCTTCCGGCGGTCGACCTGAACTCACTGAACCCGGACCCCATCAAGCAGTGGGGCGTCGTCGGCACCGGCAACAGCTACACGGCCCCCAAGTCGCAGGTGTGGGACTTCCTGGAGATCGGCGACCGCATCTATGTCGCCGGCATCTTCACCGGCGTGCAGCGCAACGGGGACGACCCTACCTCCCAGGTCATTTCCCAGGCGTACCTCGCTGCGTTCGATCGCGACTCCGGCGCGTACATACCGACGTTCGCTCCGCAGCTCAACCGTGCTGTGTACGCCCTCGCCATGTCTGCCAACGGCAACCTTCTCGTGGGCGGCGAGTTCACTACGGTGAACGGCCAGTCGCGCACGGGCCTGGTCATGCTGGACCCGGCCACGGGCGCCACCGTTCCCGGGTTCACCACGTCGATCTCCGCCGGTAGCCAGCCGATGGTCCGCGACATCCTTCGGGTCGGCTCGCAGATCTACATCGCCGGCCAGTTCTCCGGTGCGCCCGGCAGCGGCTCGGGTGCGTGGCTGTGGAACGCGGCTCGCCTCGACTCCAACACCGGCGTGCTGGACAACGCCTGGATTCCCCAGTTCATGGGTGGGATTTGGCAGGTTGCGGTGGACCAGTCACGGGGGCGGGTCCATGCTGCGGGGTTCTTCACGTCGTTGGCTGGACAGCCCGGTACGAAGAGCTTCGCGACGGTGACCGAGGCGACTGGCGCGTACATCCCCGGCCTCGCTCCGTTCGAGCACAACGCTCCCAACGGACAGACCGACACCGTCGGCGTGGTATACGCCGACAACAAGGTGTGGGTCGGGGGTGCACAGCACGTCATCTCGGTGCTTGATGCCGACACGAACGCCCGCATCGGGTACGAGACGACCGGCATGATCTGCACCACGTTCGTCCCGTGCGGATACAACGGCGGTGGCGACTTCCAGACTCTGGAGGTCGCGGCCGGGGGCATCGTTCTGGGCGGCTGCCACTGCTACGCGCCCAACACTGCGTACAGCTCCTTCGCCGGGGCCTACGCCGACCAGCGTTTCGCCGTGGCGATCGACTCGTCCAACGGCCAGTTCGCCAGCTCGTTCGTGCCGGGCCTGAAGCAGCGCTCAGTGGGCACCTACGCCATCCATGTCGACTCGAAGGGTTGCTACTACGTCGGCGGTGACTTCACCCGTCAGGCTGACGGCGAATGGCTCGGTGGATTCGGGCGTTTCTGCCGGACGATCCTGCCACCGGCGAATGTGGCGGCGACGTCGACCAGCGGCGGTGCCACCGTGACGTGGCAGGCCCCGGTCAACCAGATCCCGACGGCGTACTACAAGGTGTACCGCGACGGTACGTTCCTCGGCGACACCGCCGGCCTCGTCTACGGCGTCGGCAACCTCACCCAGGGCAACACCTACACGTTCACCGTTCGCACTGTCGACGTTGCCGGGCGGATCTCGGCGACCGCTGCCGCCACCGTCACCATTGCCGGACCGGACACCACCGCGCCGACGTCGCCGACGAACGTGACCGGCACGGCGACCGGAAGCACGGTCAACCTTTCGTGGACCGCGTCGGTCGACCTGCCGAACCCCGGTGGTGTGGGTCTCAGTGGCTACCTGGTCCACCGTGACTACAACTACGTCGGGTTCGTGCCGGCAGGCACCACTACCTTCGCCGATCCGAACGTGACCGATGGCGTGCATCGCTACGAGGTGCGGGCGATCGATCGGTCGAGCAACATGACGGCGCCGGTCGTGGTGAACGTCACCGTCGGTACACCTCCGCCCCCCGACACCTTGCCGCCCACCGTGCCGGCCAGCCCGGTCGGCACGAGCCCGTCCTCCGGAATCGTCAACCTGTCGTGGGGAGCGTCGGTCGATCTGCCGAACCCCGGTGGTGTGGGCTTGAGCGGTTACCTGGTCCATCGTGACT
>JAIBBP010000109.1 GCA_019694615.1 Microthrixaceae bacterium
AGCGGCTCGTGATGTCGGGGCCGAACGGCTCGGCGAACAGGAACTGAAGTCCGCTACCACCCGGCCCGCCGGGGTTGGTGAGCAGCGCCCCGACACGATCGCCGGTCGCTCGCGTTCGCCCGAGCACGAGGTCGGTGGTCGTTCCCTGCGGTGCGTCCCAATCGAGGGGCACTTTGAGGGTCGCGCACTCGACCCCGGCGACGTCCTCGCAGGGTCCCCAGTCCAGCGGCTCAGCGACCCAACCGCCGAGACCGGCGGACTCCAGCGGGGCCGCTCGGTCATCGGCGTCGGTGCCGAAGGTGCAAGCGTTGGCCAGAACCAGCCCGACCACAACCACCACCCCGAACCCGTTCTGTTGTACAAAGCGCGCGCCGAGGCGCGCGCTTTGTACAACAGAACGGGTTCGGGGTGAGTCGGTCAGAAGGGCCTACTCGTACATCCGGACGATGACCTCGGCCACACAGCTCGGCTTCGACGCACCCTCGACCTCGAAGGTGTAGAGGTAGGTGCACTGGGCCTGGCCGGGAGCGAGCTCCTCGACCTCTTTGATCTCGACGCCGAGGCGGAGGTTGGAGCCGACCGGCACGGGGCTCGGGAACCGCACCTTGCCGCAGCCGTAGTTCACACCCATCTTGAACCCGGTCGCCTGCATCACCTGCGGGGCGAGCATGGGGCCGATGCTGAGTGTGAGGTAGCCGTGGGCGATGGTGCCACCGAACGGACCGTCCTTGGCCCGCTCGGGGTCGACGTGGATCCACTGGAAGTCGCCGGTCGCCTCGGCGAACTGGTTGACCCGCTCCTGGGTGATCTCGAGCCAGTCGCTGTACCCCAGGTGCTGACCGACGAGTGCTTTCATTCCGGCGATGCCGTTGATCTCAGTTGCCATGGGACGGGATTCTTGCGCACGGCCGCTGACGGCGGCGAACTGCGGCCATGCTGTCCGACTACTGGCCTCGGAGGCGGCGGCTGTGCTCGTCGAGGCGGCGCCGCTCGTCGGGGGTCAGGCTGTCGATGCCCGTCTCGCTGATCTTGTCCAGGAGTGCGTCCATATCGGCCTGGTCGGCGCGGTCGAGCCGCGGTTCGGGGCGGATCGGGATGACCGGTGCCGGTCCCTTGTCAGCCCGCCGGCGCAGCGGTGTCGAGCCCTTCGTCTTGTTGCGTTGCGCCTTCTCCCGAGCACGGTTCGACTTGGCGTACGGGTCACCGGTTACGAACTGGGGCATCGGGAGCTTGGGGATCTGCGTGAACTCGGTCAGGTCGAACGACCGCGCCATCAACGCCGCCACGATCAGCCCAACGCCCCAGAAGGTGAAGAGGCCGGCGAACGATGCGGAGTTGCGCGCGTCGAGCAGTTGCAGCAGCTGCAACACCTCGAACAGGACGACGATCACCCAGAGCGGGATGTCGAAGAACGTCCGGGCCATCGGGCGCCAGAGCACCAGGACGACGAATAGCGCCGACACCACATGGTTGATGCCGTACGCGAACATCGGCTCGAACAGCGAGGCGGCGGCGGCGGGTATCACGACGATTGCGCCGATCATCCATGCGTACCGGCGCCGGCCGACCTCGCGCTCGATGTCGCTGCCGACGAGGAACACCATCGCGATCGACAGGATGATCCAGATGTCGGGGTCGTTGACGAACGGCCAGGACACGAGGCGCCACAGCTCGAGTCCTCGGATCGCCGCATCGGTGAGGATCAGAGGGATGACGAAGAGCGTCTTGCTGACGACCCAGAGAACCACAGACACCGTCGTTGCCGCCGCAAGTAGGACCGATGTCGTGGCCTCGACCTGGCCGACTTTGAACCAGCCGTGATCGTCGTAGCGTTGGAACCGTTGCACTGGCTCAGTCTGTCAGCGATACCGGTCGAGTCGGTGCCAGCACGACAGGCGATGCCGACAAGGCGTCGCCGTGGCGGGTGCTCAGCTGACCGCATGCCGCGTCGATCTCGGTGCCACGATTGGCGCGAATGGTGGCGTTGACGCCGGCGTCGACGAGTCGATCGCGGAACGCCCGGACCCTCTGAGGGGAGCTCCCGACCGTCGGGTAGCCCGGGGTCGGATTGAGGGGGATGAGGTTCACGTGTGCCCGCAGGGCCCGGGCATAGGCAGCCAGCTCGGCGGCGTCGCTATCGCGGTCGTTGACCCCGTCGATCATCGCCCACTCGAAGCTGAGCCGACGGTTCTTCACAGCGAGGTAGTCACGACACGCCTCGGCGAGGACGGCCAGGGGATAGCGCCTGTTGATGGGCACCAGCTCGTTGCGTAGATCATCGTTGGCTGCATGCAACGACACGGCCAGATTGACGGGGAGCGCCTCGAGAGCGAGGCGGCGGATCCCCGGCACGATTCCGACCGTGGAGACTGTGAGGTGTCGTGCCGAGATCCCCACGTCTCCGTTGAGCCGTTCGACCGCGCTCCAGGTGTTGTCGTAGTTGGCGAGCGGTTCGCCCATACCCATGAACACGATGTTGGAGACACGCCGCGGTGTGGTGGCCACAGCGGCGAGCTGAGCGGCAACGATTACCTGCTCGACGATCTCGCCTACGTGCAGGTGACGCTCGAAACCGGCCTGCCCCGTGGCGCAGAACCCGCATGCCATCGCGCATCCGGCCTGCGTGGACACGCACACCGTTGCACGGTCGGGGTAGAGCATCAGCACGGTCTCGACGGTTGCGCCGTCGTGGAGGCGCCAGAGGAACTTCGTGGTGTCGCCGTCGTCGCTGACTGAGCGGGTGACCGGCGCGAGTGCCGTGGGGAGGAGGTCGTCGAGTCGGGAGCGGAGGGCCTTGGGGAGAGTGGTGAGATCCGACGTCGGGCGGAGTTGGCCGTACCAGCCGTCCCACACCTGGTCAAGCCGGTAGCGGGGCTGGTCGGCGAGCGCTTCGGCCAGTTCGTCGCGGGTGATTCCATACCTTGAGGGCGGGTGCGTGCTCATGGTTCGAACGCGACGTCGGTGGCGGCGATCTCGAATCCGAGGCGTCGATAGGTGGCGAGGGCTCGATCGTTGGTCGACTCGACGTAGAGCATTCCGATCGGCGTTCCGTGCGTCCGCCATTGGTGGTCGAGCCCGGCGACGGTGAGCGCCGCGCCCTGTCCCCTTCCAGCGCTGGCCGGTGAGACGGCGATGACGTAGATCTCGCCGACGGCGACTGAGGGGTCGGCGGTGCCTGCGGGGTGGAGCTTGGTCCAACAGAACCCGGTGAGTGGCGAGTCGACGGTGACCCTGAAGTCGTCGAGGTCGAACCAGGGTTCCGCCATTCGCTCGTCGAGATCGGAGCGCGTCCACCCACCTTGATCGGGGTGCCATGTGAACGCCTCGTTGTTGACGGTGAGCCAGTGGTCGGTGTCGCGCTCGGGGTCGAACGGCCGGGTCGGTGCGGGTGACACGTCGCCGTCATAGGGGAGCGGGCGACGCATCTGGTGGAGCCGACGGGTCTCGCGCAGGCCGAGGTGGGCCGCTGCGTCCTCCGCGGCGGAGTCGGGGTCGGTGATCCACCAGCGCGCCGCTCCGCGGTGGGATTCGAGCCGGCCGCCGTGACGGGCGACAGCGTCGAGGGCTGCGTCGAGGGCTTCGTCGAGGACGGGTGCGGCGGAGTCAGCGGGGTCAGGGGCCATGAGGACAGGCTACGTTCGGCCCATGGCTCGACCGCGATCGCCGAAAGGCCGTGCCCGCCTCACCCACGAGCGACTCGCTGTCGAGTACCCCGAGGCGATCTGCGAGCTCGATCACCGGAACGCGTTCGAACTGCTCGCTGCGACGATTCTCTCGGCGCAGAGCACCGACCAGCGCGTCAATCTGGTGACTCCGGAGCTGTTCCGCCGCTGGCCGACTCCAGAGGCACTGATGGAGGCACCACCTGAAGAGGTGCAGGCGGTGATCCACTCGACCGGGTTCTTCCAGTCGAAGACGAAGAGTCTGCTCGGAATGGCGACCCGGCTGGTTGAGCACTACGGCGGCGAGGTGCCGGGTGCGATGACGGATCTGGTGTCGTTGCCGGGTGTCGGCCGCAAGACGGCCAACGTCGTTCGAAGCGTGGCGCTCGGGTTGCCGGGACTGCCCGTGGACACCCACGTGCTTCGGCTGACGAGAAGGTTGGGGATCATCGGGGAGACCGACACCGATCCCGTGAAGGTCGAGATGCTGCTCAACCCGATGATTCCACAACGCGAGCGAGGCGACTTCAGCCTTCGCGTGATCCTTCACGGCCGTCGGGTGTGCTTCGCCAGGAAGCCGAACTGCGCCGACTGTGTGCTCGCCGACTTCTGCCCAAACGCGTTTATGTAACGCTTACAAAATCTTGGGTAGTTGCAGTTAAGGGGATCGCACTAAGATGGAGTTATCTGCCACAAAATACCGCGAAGAGTGATATGAAAGCGCTGGACAGTGGTAGATACGTCGAGTAAGTTGTTCCGCAATCCAGGTGTCCGCCACCTGGATCCGGCGACAATGGGATCCCGCCACCCGTTTCGCCCGACCGGCGCCCCGTTCACACGGCGGCGCCGGTCCTCGTTTTCCGCCGAAGAGGGCGCGGCCACTTTGGTCGCCGTCAGCGCTACGTCCCCCCAGACTCATTTCCACGAAGTCGTCCCCACGACGGGGGATGTACCCACTTCGAGCGATGCGTAACCACCGTATTGCGCTCTTTCAGAAGCGAGCGACGTTCCCTCTTGTGTCGAGTGAAGCGCGCTATTGCCTCGACCGAAGCTCTTTGACCAGCCGTTCGAGTCGCCGGCTTGCAGTTCGCAACGACCGCTCGACCTCCATCAGGCCCAGGCTCAGATCCTCGTCGTTGGTGCCGGTGAAGTCGTCGACTGCGCGCCCGATTCGCTGGACCAGCTGATCGAGCGACGACGCAGCGGACGACAGTTCGGCAGAGGAGGTCACGACCGATGTCTAGCAGGGCTGTCCAACAACTGATTCGGGGCAGGTCGCGCCTTGCCGGTAGCGTGCGATCCGTGCTGAACCGCCTCGACCTTCGCGCCATCGACGGTGAAATCGTCGGTCACCTGCCGCGTCCGGAGATCGCCGGCGAGGGTCCGGTCGCCGCAGTGCGCGAGATCCTCCAACGAGTCCGCTCCGGCGGTGACGAGGCGCTGCTCGCCTGCACGCGCGAGTTCGACGGCGTGTCCCTCGACTCGCTTCGTGTTCACCCCACTGAGGTCGCCGCGGCCCTGGACCGCATCGACGCCGGCGTTCGCGAAGCGCTGGGAGTGGCGGCCTCCCGCATCGAGGCGTTCCACCGAACCCAACTCCACCCATCCACCGTGTATGAGGACGGAGGTTCCATACGGTCCTTCGCCGTACCGATGGAGAGTGCCGGCTGCTATGTGCCCGGTGGTCGTGCCGCGTACCCGTCGACGGTGCTCATGACCGCCATCCCGGCGAAGGTCGCAGGTGTCGATCGAGTCGTGGTGTGCGTGCCGCCGGCGCGGGACTCCGGAACCGTTGCCGACATCACCCTTGCAGCGTGCGCCGTTGCCGGCGTCGACGAGGTCTACGCCATCGGCGGCGCCCAGGCGATCGGCGCGCTGGCGTACGGCACCGAATCGGTGGCGAAGGTCGATGTCATCTGCGGCCCCGGCAACAAGTACGTCGCGATCGCCAAACGTGAGGTTGCCGACGCCGTCGGAATCGCGTCGGCCTTCGCCGGGCCGAGCGAGATCGTGGTCGTCGCTGACGAGTCGGCGCCGCCGGCGTTTGCAGCGGTCGATGTCGTGGTTCAGGCAGAGCACGGCCCCGATGGGCTCGCGTGGTTGGTGTGCTGGGACGAGTCCGTCGCCGATGCCGTCAGCGCTGAGGTCATGAGGATCACCGAGGCGTCGCCGCGGCGCTCCGAGATCGAGTCGACCCTCGCCGTGGCCGGATACGCCGTCATCTGTCGTGATCCGGCGCAAGCCTTGGAGGTCGCCAACGCCATTGCGCCAGAGCACCTTCAGCTGATGACCGCGGAGCCCGAGTCGCTCGTCGGATCGGTTCGCAATGCTGGGGCGATCTTCTGCGGCCCGTGGTCGCCGGCGTCGCTGGGGGACTACGTCGCCGGTCCGTCCCACGTGCTCCCCACCGACGGGACGGCCCGCTTCAGTTCAGCCCTCACAGTCGCGGACTTCCAGAAGCACCATCACGTCATCACCTTCACGCCTGAACAGGCGGTGGCGCTTGCCCCCTCCGTCGAGGCGTTTGCGACTGCTGAGGGTCTCGACGCTCATGCGCTCAGTGCCCGGCTTCGCCGCGAAGCGTTGGAAGGCGGCGAGATCTAGATGGCTCGCCCCCAGGTACGCGACGACATCGCGATGATGTCGGGCTACCACTCGCCACAACTCGATGTGTCGATCCGCCTCAACACCAACGAGGCGCCGGAACCACCGCCCGATGAGTTCCGTGAACGCGTCGCCGCGGCGGTGCACGACGTCGCCTGGCACCGGTACCCGAGCCGTGATGCCGCCGGGCTTCGTGCGCGCATCGCCGAGGTCGAGGGCGTCGACCCGTCCCAGGTGTTTGCCGCCAATGGCTCCAATGAGGTGCTTCAAACGGTGATGCTCGCCTACGGCGGCGCCGGCCGGACTGCGCTCACCTTCGAGCCCACCTACGCCCTGCACGGGCACATCTCGCGGCTCGTCGGCACCCGGGTTGTCGAGGGCGAGCGTGACGACGACTTCGCGCTCGACCCGGCCGAGGTCGAGCGGTTGATCACCACCGAGCGGCCGTCCGTGACGTTCCTCTGTTCACCCAACAACCCGACGGGTGTCATCGAATCGGAGGCGACGGTCCGGACCGTCCTAGATCTGGTTCACGCCGTCGACGGCCTCCTCGTCGTCGATGAGGCCTACGGGCAGTTCGCGCCGTGGTCGGCGCTGGAGTTGGTCGACGACACCAACTCACTGGTCGTCACCCGCACCTATTCCAAGACCTGGTCGATGGCCGCTGCCCGGCTCGGGTACGGAGTTGCGCCGACGTGGGTGGTCGACGAACTCGACAAGGTCGTGCTGCCGTACCACCTCGATGCGGCGAAGCAGATCGCCGGCACGATCGCTCTCGACTACCTCGACGAGATGCGAGCCCGAGTCTCGGCGCTCGTCGAGGAACGGGGCCGCGTCGCCGCGGCGTTGGACGAACTCGACGTCGATCACTGGCCGTCGGGCGCCAATTTCATCCTGTTCCGCCCTCGCTCCAGGTCCGGCGCAGAGGTATGGCGGGCCCTTGTCGACCGGTCGATCCTCGTCCGCAACTGTGCGTCGTGGCCTCGGCTCGACGATTGCCTGCGACTGACGCTCGGCACCCGTGAGGAGAACGACGAGTTCGTGTCGGCGCTGAGATCCGCCTTGGAGGCCTCATGACCAGGTCAGCATCGAAGACCCGCACCACCAAGGAGACCGACATCTCGGTCACGGTGAACGTCGACGGTGACGGGTCCAACGACATCTCGACCGGCCTGCCGTTCTTCGACCACATGCTCGACCAGCTCGGGCGGCATGGCGGGATGAACTTGACGGTGCGTGCGGTGGGCGACCTGCACGTCGACGGTCATCACACCGTCGAGGACACCGGAATCCTGTTGGGTGAGGTGTTCCGCGAGGCGCTGGGCGACAAAGCCGGTGTTCGGCGATTCGCCTCGGGCCTGTTCCCGCTCGACGAAGCGCTGATCGAGGTCGCGCTCGACCTCTCGGGGCGCCCGTATCTCGTGTATGACGTGCCGTTCGGCGAGGTGCTGCCACTCGGCACGCCGCCGTTCAATCCGGAGATGGCTGAGCACTTCTTCCGGAGCTTTGTCGATGCGGCGCACATCACGTTGCACGTCAACCGACGCGCCGGCGCCAACACCCATCACGTCATCGAAGCGGCATTCAAGGGTGTGGCCCGGTGCATCCGAGACGCCGTGCGCGTGGAAGGCACCGCGCTCCCGTCCACGAAGGGTGTTCTGTGACCCCGCCCGTCCCGTGCGTGGGGAGTGCCTCATGAGGGTCGCCGTGTTGGACTACGGGATCGGCAACCTGCGGTCCGCCCAGAAGGCATTCGAGCACGTCGGTGCCGATGCCCGGCTCACCGCTGATCTCGGTGACATCGCCGCGGCCGACGCCGTGGTGCTCCCCGGGGTGGGCGCGTTCGGCGCGTGCATGGATGCGCTTCGCAGTTGTGAACTCGACCAGGTCGCCCTCGACGTCATTGCCGAAGGCCGGCCGTTTATCGGCATCTGCGTCGGGATGCAGATGCTCTACACCGCCAGCGAGGAGAGCGCCGACGCCAAGGGGCTCGGCGTGTTCGATCGCGGTATCCACATGCTTCCGGGCACCGTGAAGCGCCCTCAAATGCAATGGAACCGGCTCGCTCCCACTGTGAACGACCACCCCATGTTCCGCGGGCTCGACGACCCGTGGGTGTACTTCGTTCACAGCTATGCCGCAGACCCCGGTGAGGAGGTCATCGCGACGTGCGACTACGGCGAAGCCGTCGCTGCTGCGGTTGCACTCAACAACGTGTGGGCCACCCAGTTCCACCCCGAGAAGTCGGCCACGACCGGCATGACGATCCTCCGCAACTTCCTCACATGGGCGAACGGCAAGTGAACCACCACGAGAGAAACTCAGTCGACCTCTATCCCGCGATCGACCTCAGGGGCGGGCGTTGTGTGCGCTTGTACCAGGGCGACTACGACCGCGAGACCCACTATGGCGACGACCCGGTCAGCCAGGCACTCGCGTTCGCTGCGGCCGGTGCCCCGTGGATCCACGTCGTCGACCTTGACGCGGCGCGCAGCGGCGAAGCGACCAATCGCGACGTGATCGCGGCGATCTGCGACGCTGTCGACGTCCCTGTGCAGTCAGGCGGGGGAGTGCGATCGGTCGACGCAGCCGCCGCACTCGCCGACGCCGGCGTCGCTCGCGTCGTGATCGGGACCGCAGCTCTGGAGCAGCCGGAGTTGGTGGCGGCCGTCGCTGCTCGTCAACCCGTTGCGGTCGGCCTCGACGCCCGCGGCTCCGACCTCGCCGCGCACGGGTGGGAGGTAAGTTCCGGCCTCGATCTCACCACCGTCGCTCGGCAGTTCGCCGAGGTCGGTGTCGCCGCGTTCGTTGTCACCGAGATCGCCCGCGACGGCACGCTCGAAGGGCCGTCGATCGAACAGCTGTCATCGGTGCTTGCCGCACTGGCCGAGTTCGGCGGCAACGCACCGGGGGTGATCGCATCCGGAGGGGTCGGCACTGTCGACCACATCCGCGATCTGGACGAGCTCACGGTCGATACGGCCCGCCTCGTCGGCATCATCATGGGTCGGGCGCTGTATGAAGGGGCGTTCACCCTGAGCGAGGCACTCGAGGGGGTTCGCCGGCGATGAACGTCACCCGGGTGATTCCGTGCCTCGACGTCGACGCCGGTCGAGTGGTGAAGGGCACCAACTTCGTGAACCTGCGCGACGCCGGTGACCCTGTCGAGCTGGCGGCGCGCTACGACGCCGAGGGCGCCGACGAGCTTGTGTTTCTCGACATCACGGCCAGCTCCGACCGGCGCGACACGACGATCGACATGGTCGCTCGCGTCGCCGAGGAGGTCTTCATCCCGTTCACCGTCGGCGGGGGAGTGCGCTCGGTGGCCGATGCCCGGGCGCTGCTGAGGGCCGGCGCCGACAAGGTGGGCGTCAACACTGCCGCCGTTGACCGCCCAGAGTTGGTGCGCGAGATCGCGGACGAGTTCGGAGCGCAGTGCGTCGTGGTGGCCGTCGACTCTCGTCGCGTCGGCGGGTCGGCGTCAGTTGGTGGGAATTGGGAAGTGTTCGTCCACGGTGGCCGTACGCCGACCGGTATCGACGTGTTGGAGTGGTCCGAGCAGGTCGCCGGCCTCGGGGCGGGCGAAATTCTGTTGACGTCGATGGATCGCGACGGAACCAAGGACGGTTTCGATCTCGACGTCACCCGTGCTGTTGCCGACCGCGTCAACGTCCCGATCGTCGCATCGGGGGGCGTGGGAACGCTCCAACACCTCGTCGACGGCGTGATCGAGGGCGGCGCCGACGCAGTGCTCGCCGCGTCGATCTTCCACTTCGGCGAGTTCACCGTGGGCGAGGCCAAAGCGGCGCTGGCAGGAGCCGGGCTCACTGTCCGCCCGGTCTGACGTCCCGTCCGACGAACTTCAGGCTCAGCGGTGAACATAGGGCCGTTTCAGCCCGAAGTTCGGCGTCGGTGCTCCATGGCGACTCGGTCCGCAGGATCTCGGTCGGGAGCGACGGGACGTCGTGATGTGAACGGCGGGTGCCGCGGACGCTGGCAGACTGTCATCCCGTGACCGAGACCCCTTCCTCCGACCAGACGACCGAGGCAGCCGAACCTGCTCCGGCAAGGCAGATGTCGCATCACGACAAGCTGCCGATCAAGATGCTGCAGGACCGACTGATGGTGCAGCTCGAAGGCGCCGACGGTGAGCGACGTTCGACGGGTGGGATCCTCATTCCGGCTACGGCGCAGCTCGGCAAGCGGTTGAGCTGGGCGGAGGTGAAGGCCGCCGGCCCTGCGGTGCGCCACGTGGAGGTGGGCGACCAGGTGTTGTTCGACCCGTCGGATCTGTCGGAGGTCGAGGTGGGCGGTGAGCTGTTCATCATCCTCCGCGAGCGCGACCTACATGCTGTGGCCGCCGAGCGCCTCGAAATGGGCAACACGGGCCTGTACCTCTAACCGAGACTGGATTGCTTGATGACCGAGATCGCCGTCACCCCACTCACCGCGAGTTCCGAGGCGCTGGACGCCGTCACCTACAACGCCGACGGGCTCGTTGCCGCGATCGTCCAGGACATAGCCACCAACGAAGTGCTGATGATGGCCTGGATGAACCCCGAGACACTGCGCATGAGCCTCGAACAGGGCAGGACGGTGTTCTGGTCGCGAAGCCGCCAGGAGGTGTGGCGCAAGGGCGACACGTCGGGTGATCGTCAGTTCATCCGCGAGGCGTTCTACGACTGCGATGGCGACACGCTGTTGTTCAAGGTGGAACAGGAGGGCAAGGGCGCCTGCCACACCGGCGCGTACAGCTGCTTCTTCCGTTCCTTCGGCACCGCCGACTCAGCCGGCGAAGCAGGCGCTGCGGGCGCATGAGCGACGTCATCCCGTCGATCGAGGAGTTCCGGGCGGCTGCCAGACGCGCCAGCGTCGTCCCCGTGCGGCGGGAGCTGCTCGCCGATCAGGTCACCCCGGTTGCGGTGTTCGGCCGCCTATGTTCAGAGGAGCCGAGTGGGTTCCTGCTCGAATCGGTCGACCACGGCGGCCGATGGAGCCGCTGGTCATTCGTAGGGCGTTCGCCGCGTGCGCGGCTCGTGAGCAAGTGTGGCGAGATCACCACGAGCGGCGAGCTGCCCGCCGACCTCGACCTGTCCTCCGGTGTGCTCTCCGCGGTCCAGCAGCTGCTGGAGCGCTACCGGGCCGAGGCCGACGACTCGTTGCCGCCTCTGCATTCCGGCGTTGTCGGCTACCTCGGCTACGACGTGGTGCGCGAGGTCGAGCGCCTGCCCGACGTGCCGACCGACGACCGTGGGTGGCCCGACGCGGCGATCTCGGTGATCGGCGACCTGGTTGCGCTCGACCACTGGTCGCAGCGGGCGATCCTCATCTCCAACGTGTTCGTCCCCCACGGTGCAACCGACGAGGATCTCGACGCTCTCTACGAGGCGGCCGTCGCTCGAATCGACGCGATGGCTGCCGACGGCGCGACCCCGATCGACGAGCCGATGGTGTCACCGCCCGACCGCTCCGACGACCTGCCCTCGGTGACGTCATCAATGGCGTCGGGGCAGTACGAGGCGGCCGTCGAAGTGGCGAAGGAGCACATCCGTGCCGGCGACATCTTCCAGGTGGTGCTCGCCCAGCGCTTCGACTTCGACCTCGACGCCGACCCGTTCGACGTCTATCGGGTTCTGCGTCAGATCAACCCGTCGCCGTACATGTACTTCGTGCGCGACCCGGAACTGTGCCTCGTCGGATGCTCGCCGGAGCCGATGGTCCAGCTGCTCGACGGCAAGGTGATCAGCCGGCCGATCGCCGGCACCCGATTCCGTGGAAGTACCGACGAGCACGACCGCAAACTGGCCGCAGAACTGATCGAACACCCCAAGGAGCGTGCCGAGCACATCATGCTGGTGGATCTCGCTCGAAACGACGTGGGTCGGGTGGTCGAGTTCGGAACCTGTCAGGTCGACGAGATGATGACGTTGGAGCGGTTCAGCCACGTCATGCACCTCACGTCGCAGGTGTCGGGAACGTTGGCGGAAGGCAGGACTCCGATCGACGTGCTTCGTGCGACGCTGCCGGCGGGGACGGTGTCGGGCGCCCCGAAGGTGAGGGCGATGGAGATCATCGACTCCCTCGAGGCGACCAAACGGGGGCCGTATGCGGGCGTGGTCGGCTACCTCGACTTCTCCGGCAACATCGACACCGCGATCGCGATCCGCACGATGATCGTCGACACCGCCGGGCCCGATGGAACTCCGGCCGTCCGTCCCTACCGGGCGAGCGTGCAGGCCGGAGCCGGCGTCGTGGCCGACAGCGTGCCCGCCGACGAGGAGCTCGAGACGCGCAACAAGGCCAAGGCGCTCCTTGCTGCGGTGCGCCCGGCCGAGCGGATGACTCGCCAGCGCAGCGCCTGAACCAGCCCGCCACCGGTTCTGTTGTACAAAGCGCGCGGTGAGCCGCGCGCTTTGTACAACAGAACCGGTTGGGGAGGGGAGTTCCGGCGGGCTACTGCAGGGCGCTGTTGGTGACCCACCACTGGAGGAGGTCGACGTCACCGAATACCTCCAGCTCGTCGAGCTTGCCGCGGTTGGTGACCGCGGCGAGCAGATCCTGAGCCTCGCCGCGGGCAGCGACGGTGCCCTTGCCGTGCTCGTGGGTGATCTCGAAGCCGTTGGGCGTGAGGGTGATCATCCACTCACCCTCGGCGTCGGTCGCATGCAGGTGGAGTGACCCCTCGCCTGTGAGGTTGGCTACGCCGGATGAGAAGTAGGCCGACGCCGCGATGTTGGCGAGATGCTCGTCGATCGCGTCGACGGCGACTGCGGGTTCGACGCTCCAGGGCGCCCCGGCGGCGAGCTGGGCGTCGATGCGGTGCACGATCGTCTCGTGGAGCTGGCGTCGCGACCACCACGCGACATCGGTGCCGTCGCCCCAACACCACACGGGCTCGGTCCCATCCGCGGCGCTGAGCGTGTCGGTGAGGCGACGCAGTCCGGCGTCGAGCCAGTCAGCCCACTCGTCGGCTGATGCTCCCTCCGCTGGGCGGTCCGGATCTTTCGGGGCGGTCTCGCGCTGCTGGGCCCGGGTCCGAACCACGTGCTCGACCCACCGGTGGATCCCCCCGAGATGGCGGGCAAGGTCGGCGACGGTCCAGTCGGGGCACGGCGGAACCTCCGCCGCCGGATCGGCCGATCGGAACGCGGCCACGGTGGTGGGCGATTCGGCGATGAGCAGGTCGCAGAATGTCTGGTGGTCCATGTCGGCGAGTCTGAGATCG
>JAIBBP010000032.1 GCA_019694615.1 Microthrixaceae bacterium
GCTCGGCCCGAGAGCGTGCGGCAGAAGTCGACGGCGTCGATCGTGATTCGCTCGCCGTCCGTGCCGGAGGCGTAGGTGCCCCCGGCCGGGCCGGTGAGTGTGAGGGTGAACGGCGAGCCGTGCCGGCGTGCCCACTCAGCGACCACGTCGGCGATGATCCGACCGTCGTGCTCGGTGGTGAGCTCCATCTCCATTCCGGTTGCCCGGGCGATGTCGACGCGGTGCATCCACGGGTCGCGGGTGAGGATGATGTCGAGCAGGTAGCCGAGGCGCCACGTCTCCGGCTCTCCGCCGACCTCTTCCTTGATCGGCATTGCCCGGAACAGCGACGGCCTGCTGGCCCGCCATCGGGCCGCCTGCGGTCCGATCTCGTCGATCTTTGCGATCAGTTCCGAGGTCGACAGGTCGGCATGGTCGGCCACCTGCTTGGCGGTCAGTTCGTCGACCATCGCTTCACCTGACCGCTTCGCGGCCTTGGTTGCGGTGTTCATCTCGCGCATGAGGGTGCGGTAGCCGGTGAACGTGGAGAGCATCCCCGTGCTGTGCCCCGCCATCGCTCGAACGTCCCACAGCGGGCAGTCCGTCGGCTTCGGCCAATCGTCGACCGAGAGAGATCGGAGTTGGTCGGCGAACCGGGCGTACTCGGTTCTGGCCAACGTCTCGACCTCTCCCCGCGCGATCGGCGGGATCGCCTCGATCCGTGTCGCTGTCATCATCTGGTGCGCCTCCCCTTGCTCGGCTTCTTCGCCTTCTTGGTGATGTGCTCGTAGAACATCTCGACGGCTTCGTCGATCAACCGGATCCAGCGGTCGCCGCCGGGGTCGTTGGAGATCTGCTGGTCGGCGAGCCCGGTGCCGAGGGCCGTGAGCAGGTCGAGCGAGCCAGGGTCGGTGACGCCCGATCGGGCGAGCATCTCGCCGATCTCGGCGAGGTTGTCCTCGGAGATCTTGAAGGATTCCGGCGACGGCTCGAAGCCCGGGATCGTTCGTTGGAACAGGAGTTGATACCGGGCGAAGTCGGCGGCGCAGAATTCGACGAAGAAGTGCAGGAGAGCCTTGAGCGCCTCGAGCTGATCATCGGGCAGCGGCTTCAAGGCTTGCTGCGCTTCGACACATTCCCGGGCGCCCTGCGCGTACATCGCGTCGTAGATCGCGTTCTTCGAATCGAAGTAGCTGTAGAGCGAGGGGGGTTGCATGCCGACGCTGCGCGCCACGTCTCGAAGGGAGAGCGCGGCGAGCCCGTGTTCCCTTACCTGTTCCCATGCGGCGTCGAGGATCTCCGCCCTCGTCGACTCCCGCCGTTCGGCTCGTCGATCCCTCATCGGACTATCTAACATAGTTAGGAGTATCGAACGATATTCGCTTTCTGTCAATCGAATCCCTCGGACGTCGCCCGAACCGCTAGCGCGGAGCGACAAGACGCGGTAGAGAAGACGAATGCGCAAGATGAGCGGCCAGGATGCGGCATTTCTTTACGGCGAAACACCCAACTGGCACTTCCACGTCAGCGGGCTCATGATCGTCGACGCCGCGAATGCGCCCGACGGCTGGACCTTCGAGCGATTCAGGGATCTGCTGATCACGCGGCTTCCCGAGGTTCCCCAACTTCGCTGGCGTTACGTCGACGTTCCGTTCGGGCTCGACCGTCCGAGCTGGGTGGAGGCCCGCGACATCGACCCCGACTATCACATCCGACGTGTCGCCCTGCCGAAGCCTGGCGGTCGGGCTGAACTCGGCGACACGGTGAGTCGAATCATCTCCTACAAACTCGACCGCTCGCGACCGCTCTGGGAGGCGTGGTGCATCGAGGGCCTCGAAGGCGGTCGCGTCGCGATCCTGCACAAGATGCATCACGCGATCATCGATGGCGTCTCGGGTGCCGGGCTGGCCGACGTGCTACTCGACCTCCAGCCGACTCCACGGGTGTCGGCGGTCGAGGTGCGGGAAGAGATAGCCGCCGAGCGCGTGCCCGGCCCCGCCGAGATGCTGGTGCGCGGTCTCGCGAACTCAGCGGTGCGCACGCCGTTCCGCACGGTGCGCTTCGCCCAACAAACGGCTCGCCAGTTCGTGTCAGCGGTGCCGGTGTTGCGCGGTGACAAGCCGGTCAGCCTCCCGCTGACCGCGCCCCGCTCGATCTTCAACAGCGACCCGACGAATCGCCGGGAGTTCGCCACAGCGCGCGTCGAGTTCGAACGCATCCGGGCGGTGAAGGACGCGTACGGGGTCAAGGTCAACGACGTCGTGCTCGCGCTCGTCTCCGGAGCGATGCGTAGCTACCTCATCGCCCGTGACGAACTCCCGCACTCCACGTTGATTGCGTCGTGCCCGGTGTCGCTCCGCGACGAGGCCGACAAGGATCACGTCGGCAACCACGTGGGCAACATGTTCGCCAGTCTGGCGACCGACATCGACGACCCGGCCGAACGGCTCATGCGCATTCATGTGTCGACGATGTCGGCCAAGGAGATGCAGAAGGCGCTCGCCGCACACCAGATCATGGGCCTCACCGAGACCACACCGCCGGGCCTGATCGCATTGGCGGCTCGGATGTACACGGGCGTCGGCCTCGCGTCTCGAACGCCCCCGGCGGCTTCCGTTGTCGTATCGAACGTCCCCGGCCCGCCGATTCCGCTCTATCTCGCCGGCGGGCGGCTCGAAGCCCTCTACCCGATGGGCCCACTGCTCATGGGGATGAGCCTGAACGTCACCGCGCTCTCGATCGTCGGCAGCGTGGACTTCGGGTTCATGAGCTGCCCCGACATCGTGCCGGATCTGCAATCGATGGCCGACCACGTGCCGGTGGCCCTCGCCGAACTTGAGGCGGCGGCGCCCCGGAAGAAGGGGTCTCGGCGGACTCCGGCCGCGAAGAAGGCGGCTCCCGCGAAGGCTCCGGCCGCGAAGAAGGCGGCTCCCGCGAAGGCTCCGGCCGCGAAGAAGGCGGCTCCCGCGAAGGCTCCGGCCGCGAAGAAGGCGGCTCCGAAGAAGTCCGCTGTCAGAAAGCCGGCCTGAGGTTCGGTTGGGTCAGGCCGCTCGGTCGGGTTGTGACATCACCGCCGACGCGATGATCGAGCTGAGTTCGGGCGATGCCATGTGGGTCACGTGTCCGCGATCGACCCACACGACGTTGTTGGTGCCCCAGTGGTCTGCGAGTCGAGCGGCCTGGCTCAGTGGATCGAGCAGCCGGTCGTGGAGCCCGGCGAGTACATAGAGCCTCTCGCTCGGGGTTTGTGGGTTGAACGACAGCGGTGACACGACCGTGTGGAGCCGGCTCGACGCTTCGTGGAGCGCGCCGAATGCCTCGCTGCTCCGCATGAGCTTGGGTGTTTGGCGGCGGAACACATCGGGGAAGTCGACGGCCGGTACGAGGCCGACCACCGCACCGAGCGGTCGTTCGAGCCCGGCGACAAGCGCCGCGACGTAGCCGCCGAGGGAAAGCCCCGTGAGCGATACGCCGCTCGGCTCCTGCTCGGAAACCCACTCGAGTGCGCACCGCACGTCGTACGCCGACTGGGCAAGGCCGTGAACGTTGTCCATCACGTCGAGGGTCGGGAAGCCGGTTCCGAGTGGTTCGGGAACGCGGCGGGACGCGTGGAGGGGGAGCAGCGGCATGAGCACGTTGCAGCCCAACTCCTGGTGGAGCTTCCTGGCTCGAAACACCATTTGGTCGACGAGTAGGCGACCCTGTTCGGTGCCGTGGACCAGGATCGCCCAGTGCCGCGGTTGGTTGTCGCGGTGGCGG
>JAIBBP010000163.1 GCA_019694615.1 Microthrixaceae bacterium
GACCATAGGACGGTTTCAGCCCGAAGTTCGTGATCGCAGCGGTGTGGCGGTGGCTACGGGTTCCGTTCTCCGAGCCAGTCCAGCACGCCGCGCGCCGCGGCGACGGCAGTGCTGAAGGTCGCCTGCAAAAGGTAGCCGCCGGTCGGTGCCTCCCAGTCGAGCATCTCGCCGACCACGAACACGCCCGGCATGCGGCGGAGCATGAACCGCTCGTCGACCTCGTCCCAGGCGACACCACCGGCGGTCGAGATCGAGCGCGCCAACGATTCCGTGCCCACGAGGGTCAACGGCACGTCCTTCACCAACGCGGCGAGCCCGCCGATGTCGGCAGGGAGTCGGTTACCGGTCACCTCACGGAGCAACGACACCGCGACCGGGGCCAGCCCGGCGCGACGCAGCGACGTCGACCACGTCTCCTTCGCGCGCCGTCGCGCCAACCGCGCCGCGACGCCGGCGACGTCCACGTCGGGGTGGAGATCGAGGTGCACCGTGGCGCGCCCGTCCGCTTCGACGCGATCGCGGATCGCTGCGCCGAGTGCGTAGAATACCCCGCTCTCGACCCCCGACTCCGTGACGACCCCCTCCCCGCGAACAGTCCGGCCACCGAACGTCAGTGCCACGTTCTTGAGCGGGGCCCCCGCGAACCGATCCACGAAGGTAGGTGTCCACTCGGCGGTGAAGCCGCAGTTGGCCGGGCGTAGATCGCTCACCGTCACGCCCGCCGCCGACAAGATCTCCACCCATCCGCCGTCGGAACCGACCTTCGGCCACGACGCTCCGCCGAGGGCGAGGACGACGGCATCGGCCACGACGACCTCCTCGGCGCCGGCGTCGGCTCCGAGCAACCGGACACCGACGCCTTCTGGCACGGCCTCGAACCCGACCCATCGCACCCTTGTGCGGATGGTGACCTCGAGCCCGTCCAGACGCGCCGCCCACGCCCGGAGCAACGGCGTCGCCCGGAAGCTCTCGGGGAACACACGACCGCTCGTACCGACGAACGTCGCCTCGCCGAGCCCCGCCGCCCATGCCCGCAACGCGTCCGCGTCGAACGACTCGATCGCCGGGGCCAGGCGCGAGGCGGCAACGCCATAGCGCGCCACCAGGGAAGGCGTCGGTTCGGTATGCGTCAGGTTCAGGCCACTCCTGCCTGCCAGTAGGAACTTCCGGCCGACCGACGGCATGTGTTCGACGACCGTCACCGCGCACCCTTCGGTCGCCAACTGCTCGGCGGCCATCAACCCACCCGGCCCACCACCCACGACCATCACGCGCGCCGAGGTCGTGCTCACAGCGGCGACGGTTCCAGGTCGTCGGCAGGCCCGAACCCCAGTGGTTCGGACGCGAGGTCAACGTCGGGATTCATGAGACGCGCTCGCGGGTGGCCGGCGATCGACACCCACACGTCGGCGCGCACCTGCGGGCGGACACGGCCGCTCTCCTCAGCAGCATCGGCGAGATGATGGGCGTACTGACGAATGAGGTCGGGTCGCACCGACATCGCCTTCACTTGAAACGGCGCCAACTCGTCGCTCGGAAAGACGGTGCGCGTGCGACCGGTAGCTGGATCGGTGACCCGAAACGTGGCCACGCCCTCCTTCTCGGTCAGCAACACGCGCCACGACCAGCGGTAACCCTCCTCGGTCCAGCGGACGTCGCCGGGATAGGCGAGGTGCCGGAGCGGAACGACCAGCTGAACCGCGACCCACACCGCCGCGCCCGCCAGAACCCACCGGGCGATCTGGCGTTGAGGACCGACTTGCGCGACCGCATCCCCGACGCCGAGCCCGTTGGATCGCCACCGCCGCGCGACCCGCTCGGGCCAGTCCGGTTCGAAGAAGACCGGCGTCAACGCCACCATCAGCAGTGGAAACGTGCCGATGGCTGGGAACAACCAGCCCGTCGCCAGATGGAAGCCAACCACCGCGCCGTAGGCGATGGCCCGCGTTCTTCGCTGGAGCAGAAACGCGACCACCGACAGGTCGAACACCGCTCCGGCCCACGACAGCACGACGGCGACCCACGGGAGCCCCAGCCACGACCCGACCAGCGGCAGCTCCGTGCGCCCGGAGAGCCACGTGTGCAATGGCTCACCACGGAACAACCAGTCGGCGTCCACCTTGCCCAGCCCAGCGAAGAAGTACACGAGGCCGAGCTGGAACCGGAGAATCCAAACCGTCACGACCGGAACCGTCGCACGCGTCGAAGCTCCGCTGCCCGGCAACGGCAGAGCCACGCACAACACTCCGAGCAAGGTGATCAGCTCGTAGTGGTTGAGATAGGTCGTCGCGTCGATCGCCTCGACGTACACGAACGCGACGACGAACACAGCGGCGGACCATCGCGGTCGCCATCCCGAGGCCAGGGCGATGCCGGCGACGGCCATCACCGCGAACAGCGCATACATCGCGGGCCCCGGAAGTGGCCTCACCCAACTCAACCCCGGGTAGGTGAAGTGGAAGTCGGGTTCGAGATACAGGCGCTCAACCCAGCCCCTCGCCAGGAACCTGACCGCCACGAGCGTCGCCGCTGCCCCGAACGCCATTCGGAACGCTACGAGAGAGGCCGCGCTGACCGGGCGCGACGCCGCGCTGCAGAGGTCGTCGACGCGAAGCCTGGCGGCTGGTCCGCCGCCGACGCGCCCGATCAAGTCGGGATCAGGAGTCGCCGTCGTTCTCACTGAAACTGATGGTCACGTCCAACGCGCTCACGACCTCTGTCGCTATCGTCGACCGCAACGCCTCGACCGCCTCGGCAACCTCGCCGGCGTCGGCGGCGGTCGGATCAACCTCCGACGGAAGCATCGACGCCTCGCTGAGCAGCCGCTCGATGGTGGCGATCTCCTTGGCAACCGTTTTCACCAGCGCCGGGTCGAGCAGGTCGCCCAGCCGGTCGTAGGTGGCGGAGAATCCGCCCATCTGCGCCGAGAGCTGAAACAACTCACCAGCCGGCAATTCGTGGGTCGAGCCCGGCTCGGCCTCGGCCACCGCCGTCAGCAGCTTTGCGCTCGTCTCCAACTGGCTGAGCTGCATGTTGACGACCGCGTCGATAACGTCGGTCGACGTCAGTGCGTCGGAGCCGGACCCGGTTGCCGTCTCACGAAACGCCGGAGCGCCATCGAGTCCGTCGGTCCATCCATCGCGGACGGCCCCCGCCTCCTCGACGATGACTGCGAGGACAGCGGACAGGTACGCACAACGCTGAGGCTGACCGGCGAACGCCGCAGCGTCGGCCGTGAGAAGGTGCCACGCCGCGCCGTATCCACGGACGCTCGAGGAGGTTCGGTTCCGCACCGTCTCGGGGTCGGTCGGAGGAGTGGCGGCGAGCGCCACGTCGACCTTCTCTGGGTCGACCTTGTAAGACACCACCGATGTCGAACGTCGGTCCATCGCTGGGCCCATGTCGAAGGTGTCAGTCGCGCGCCAGGCGCCCCACCCCGCGGCGACGGCGGCTCTGGCAGGGACGAGCGATGCCTCCGACGGACTCGCGCACAGCGCCGCGACCGCCGAGGCCGCTGCCTCCGCCGAGTCGGCGGCGACTTCGTTGGCCGGCACGACGACCTCGGACACGAACGCGCCGACGGCCTCCTCCCGTGTCATGCCGGGGGTGGAGTCTGTGGCCTTCTCACCGTCGCCGCCGCAGCCGGAGCCGACCAGCGCCAGGGCAACCAAGGAAGAGCGAATGGCGACGGAACGGATCATCGGGACTCCAGGTAGGCGACCAACGTTTCACGCTGCTCGGCGGTCAACGCGAGGACGTTGCGGCGTGCGTTGTCGGCCTCGCCACCATGCCAGAGGATCGCCTCCATGATCGAACGGGCGCGCCCGTCGTGAAGGAAGCGGGTGTGCCCGTTGATCTTGCTTACGAGCCCGATGCCCCACAGCGGAGCGGTTCGCCACTCCGACCCCGACGCTTCGAAGTCCGGGCGATCGTCGGCAAGGCCCGGACCGAGGTCGTGGAGCAACAAGTCAGTGAACGGGTGGATGGTCTGGTTCGCGAGGGCGGCGATGTCGGAATCGCCGGTCCGGAGGGTGGGCGTGTGGCAGCTTGCGCAACCGGCGTCGGCGAACACCTTGGCGCCGGCGCGCACTTTCGTGTCCCCCTCATCTCGTGCTGCTGGGACAGCGAGCACACGCGTGTAGAACACGACCTTGTCGAAGGTCGAATCACCGATCTCGGGGTTTCCGCTGTTGGGGGCGCCGAGGCATGCCGCTTGGCCCGCGGGACAGTCAGCGTCGGGAAGCACGGGGCTGGTGATCCCGATGTCGCCGCTGAACGCTCCCGCCGTTTGTTGCCGCACGGTCGCGACATTGGCCTTCCAGCCGAACCGGCCGAGGGCCCGCCGCTGTTCGTTCTCGTCCCACACCGTGTTGATTCGACCGGAGATGCCATCGCGATCGCGGTCCGATGGGTCGGCGGCGGCTTGCACGGTCGCTTCGGGTACCGCTTCGAGAAGACCCATCCCGACGATGACCGGCGCGATCCGCGGGCTGATTCGAAGGTCGGGGCCAGGATCCCCGAAGGCCGGATCGGCAATGCGATAGATCGGCTTTCGAAGGGTGAACTCGGTTCCGTCGTCGAACGCTCCCGGGACGTCCTCGTAGGTGATCCCGATTCGTCCTTCTGCGGGGACCCCGGGGATCGATCGGTCCTGGAGCTGCCCTCCGTAGACGGGGTGCGGCGCCGGACCGCCGTTCGCGTCCGCGCCGGCGACACTCAGGCGCAGTAGCAGACCCGGAGTGTCGGGGTGCTCGTCGGTCGGCGGTTCGGCTCGCCCGTCGAGGACGTGGCATGACGCGCACGCCGTCGCGTTGAACGTCGGCCCCAACCCGTCCCGGTTGGTGGTCGATGCCGGGCCGATGACCCACGGTTGGGTGAAGAAGCTGTCCCCCACCTCGAAGTCGGCGCGCAGATCGCCCGGCAACGCTTTGGCCGGCAGCCCGAACGCGTTCTGGTTGACAACCGCTCTCGTTGTCTCACCGCCGAGATCCGTCGCGAGGAGTTCGGCCAGCGGCACTCGGTCACCCTGCCCCGCGCGGGAAGAGCGATCGTTTGAGCACCCAGCCAAGCTCGCCACGATCGTCGCCGCGGCGACGATCGTGGCGAGTGGCCGCCCCATCAACTGACCTCGATCTCCACGCCCAGCGCCTTCGCTGCCTCGACGATCGAATCAGTCTGCGTGCTGAGGTCGTCGATTGCCGTCTTGATCGCCGTGCGGCCTTCGCCGTCATCGGGCGCATCGGCGGTGAGGTGCTGGTCGAACGGCGAGGGGATGGTCGAAATGGCCAGCACCGACTCGGAGATCTCGGAGGTGACGCGGCTCGCCAGCTCCGGATCCACGCTGCTCACGAGCTCGGAAAGACCCGGGCCGGAGGGCGTGTCCAGGTACGAACCGAGCCACACATTCGCAATGCCGTTGGCGTTCGCCGACAGGTCGGCTGACGTGTTGTCGCTGAAGCAGGAGTGCTCGTTCTCCTGGCTTCGCTCCTCGTAGGCAACGTTCATTCGCTCACCCGCCAACTCGCCGCGGGACAGCTCACCGATACCGGTGATGATGTCGTTCAGCGCCTCCGCAACCGGCTTGGATGTGAACTCGGCCCGGTAGTTGTCCTCGTCCGGCGCCCAGGCGTCGGTGACCGACGTGAGATCGTCGATCAGCAGGTCGGTCACCGCAGACAGATACGCCTTGCGGCGTTCGGCGTTGGCTCCCGTGGTGTAGTCGCCGACAGGCCGCTCACCCGGACCGGTGTCGCTGAGGTCCTGGCCCCAGAGCAGGAACTCGATGGCGTGCCATCCGGTGGACAGGTTCGCCTCACCCCCCTGCTCGTTAGCCTCAGCCAGCACCTCCTTGGTGATCTCCGGGAAGTCGGCGGTGTTGTTGATGATTCCGGAGTCAGGCGAGTCGACCGTGTAGTCGATGTACTGCTCGTCGAGAGGCCAACCGTTGATCTGACCTTCCGGACCGGTCTCCTCGTTGTCGATCGGGCCGCCGTAGAACCGGAACGCCTCGGTGAGACCGTAGGGAGTCCGGGCCGCGATCCATGCCGACTTCGCCGATTCGAGGGTGGCGGCATCGGGCGAGCTGACGAACGCATCGACGGCGGTGTCGAGCTGCTTCGCCGCGGCGAGGCTTGCCTGGTAGGAGCTGTAGACCCCCGCCGCGTAATGAGCGATGACGTCGCCCGCCAGCGTCTCGTCGATCTCGACCGCGCTGGTTGCAGCCGTCGTGGTGACATCGTCACCGCTGTCGGCCGCCGGATCGTCGTCTCCGCATCCCGTCAGCATCAGCGCTGTCACGGCCACAATCGCGGCTGACCGCTTCACACTCAGTACTCGACCCATTCGTCCTCCACTCGACAGTGTTTCGTGTTAGGGAACCCTAATACGAACCGGGCTCATGCCCGCAACCCCATACGCGAAACGGGGAGGGGCGTGAAGCCCCTCCCCGTTTCGTCTACTCCGCGACGCGGTCGAACCCGAACCCAACCGCGTCGTGGCGGAACGTCCCGATCAGGGAGCGATGTTGTATGCCACGGTCAACGGCGCAGTGGGCTTCTTGGGGTCGGCGGCGCCGCCGCTTGTGTACCAGTACGCACCGTTGCCGGTCTCGATCTGGAAGTCGACGAAGCTCTGCGGCCACGATCCCCAGTAGCTGGCGTTGCCGGAGTTCTGAGCGACCTGTACGTAGCCCGACGGAAGAGTGACCGTGGTGCCGAGGTAGGTCGGCGTCGAGGTGAACCCGGTGGAGTTCGCTCCGCTGACCCCGGTGAAGCTCGCCACCGTGACGGTGCGGTCCGGAAGGGTGATCCGGATCGAGGGGTCGAGTTGGTCCGACTTGATGCCGCCGACGAGCGCCGTGAGGCTGCCCTGGCCGGAGGCGTTGATCTCGAGCTTCGGGTTCTTGATCCAGAACGGCGTGTAGGACCCGTAGAAGTTGATCGTGAACGTCCCCGTCCACTGGATGGTCGACGCTCCCGTGCTCGTGTTGACCGTGCCGGTGCCGCCGGTGAAGCGGACCTTCTGGCCGTAGTTGCCGACGGTCGGCGTCACGATGACCCCGGTTCCGTCATGGTGACGGTGGGCCCAGTCGACGGCAGGCTCGCTGCCGATCGGCACGTAGGTTCCGGCCGCGTTCTTCTTCAGCACCGTTGCACCGCCATCGGTGGCGTTGTAGGTCGCCTGGGTGCTGTCGCTGACGCCCGCCGACCAGTAGTTCGGCTGCCCCGGCGCCATGCTCCGCACGTTGGTCTGCTCGCTGAACGTCCACTCGAACGACGCGTTCGTCAGGGTCTTGACCGACGACATCGTCGACGTTGTCGTCCCGCCTCCTGCCGGCGGTTCCTGGAAGCAGGCGCTGGCGACGAGCGACGTGAGCCCGACGAGTCCGCCGAGGAGGACTGCCGAGCGACGACGGTTCGCCGTCTGACTCGAACGGTTCTGTGTCATGGTGACTCCCTTATCAGTCGTGATGTTCATCTTACGTATGATGATAGGCACACCTAACATCAGTTGTGCAACTCCGGAACTTGATTGAACCGACGCCGCCAGAGGAGGAACCCGCCCGCGGCCGCAGCGACCGGAACGCCGAGGCCCACCCCCCACACCAGCGGGCCCACGCCGTCGTCGCCTTCGAACACGATGACCTTTCCGGACGCCGACTGAGCGACGTCGGTGGATGACCGGCGTTTCGACGACGTGGACGGGACCGATGTCGACACATCGGAAGGCGTTGTGCTCGGCGCGACGGAGTCACCTGGAACCGTGGACGCTCCGGCCACCTCGACCGGGGCGACAGCGGGCAGCGTCGTTGAGGCGGCGGGGGCGGCCGTCGTTCCAGCTTTCGAGGAGGCACCAGATCTTGAGGTGGTGCCCGGCCTCGCCGACGTGCTCGGGTTCGCAGGGGCTCCAGGCACTCCGGTCGCCGGTGAGACCACGCCCGGGGTCGCCGGTACACCGGCGTTGCCTGCGCTCGGCGGGGTGGCCGGAGCGGCGGTGACCGGCGCGGTGGGCGTCGTGCCCCCGGTCGCGGCGAACGAGATCGGGAAGAACCGTTCGTTGGTCTGACTCTTCACACCGTGAGCACCGATGGTGTAGATCCCGCACTGGACCACTCGGCAGTCGACCGCCTTGGGCGCGTTCGTCGCCGGATCGAGGTAGGTGTACACGGCTCCTGGAATCGTGATGGTGGTCGTCCACGACCCGCGCGAGTTGTCGGGATACGCGGGGTCCATGGACATGTGGAACTCCGTCGACTCGCCCGACGGCCCACCGGCCGTGAAGGACACGAAACGGTTGTGGCCAGTGCCGTCGTCACGCGTGTCGGCCCCGCGGCTGATCCCCGCGTAGTTGTAGCTGTAACCGAACTGACCGTCGGTGTTGACCCCGTTGGTGTGGCTGGGCCCCCAACTGTTGCCGGGTTGCACCCATCCGAACAGGACGTACACCCCACCCATCAACTGCTTGTCCGCAGCGTGAGGCGGAACGAGGTACCCGGTACCGGAGACGGTGACGGTGGTCGGGCGGTCCGCGGCGGCGGATCCGGGGCTGACAAGCAGAACCGGGGTGACCTGCGCGGACGCCGCAGTTCCTCCCCCTGCGAACCCTCCGAGAAGACCGGTTCCGATGAGCGTGGCCGCCCCGAGAACTCGGCGGGCCGATCGACGATGACGGGTCATGGTGCACCCTTCGTGGTGAGAGGACGTTGTTCGAGAGACTCGGCGAGGTCGACGATGTCGCGACGGGGCAACACCATCAGCGCGCCAGTTCGGGGATGCCGAAGCACTTCGATCGCACAGCCGTACACAGCGCTCAGCAGCGCATCGGTCATGACATCCGCAGGGGGGCCATCGGCAACGACCACTCCCCCGGATACGACGACGACGCGATCGGCATGGGCAGCGGCGAGGCCGAGGTCGTGAAGCACGACCACCACGGCGTCGCCGGCTTCGGCGCGAGTGCGGGCGATACCGAGAACCTGCTCCTGATGAGCGATATCGAGCGACGCCGTGGGCTCGTCGAGCAGGAGGAGTCCGGGCTGCTGGGCCAACACACGAGCCAAGGCGGCCCGGGCCTGTTCACCTCCCGACAGCGACGGGAACTCGCGGCCCATCAGCGCGACCACGTCGGTGGACTCCGTCGCCCACGCGACGATCACATCGTCGGCGTCCTCCGCTTCGGTGTTTCGCCAGGGCTCACGGCCCATGCGGACCACCTGCTCGACGGTGAACGGGAACGACACGTCGCTCCGCTGCGGAAGAACCCCGCGCCGAAGCGCCAGCTCCAACGATGTCCAGTCGGCCACGGAGGTGCCGTTGACGGTGACCGTGCCGGGCAGGGCGTCGATGTCGCCGGAGAGTGCGCCGAGCAGGGTGGACTTCCCCGCTCCGTTCGGACCGACGAGCGCAACGACCTCTCCGGCGCGCACGTCCAAGTCGATGCCGGCGAGCACCTCAACTTGGCCGAATCGCACGTGTACCCCCCGGGCCGACAGCACAACATCTCCCGGTGCCGACGCATCAGGGAGGCGGGTGACACGCCGCCAACTCATGCCCACCCTCCAGCGCGGCTGCGCTCGCGACGCAGCAGCCAGAAGAAGCTGGGCCCACCGATCAGTGCCGTCAGCATTCCGATCGGAAGGTCGGCGAAGTCGACGGCGGTGCGGGCGAAGAGGTCGGCGAGCAGCAACACGAGCGCTCCACCCAGCGCCGACGCCGGGATCAACGTCGGATGGGAGGGACCGATGACCATTCGGAGGAGATGGGCCACGACCAGGCCGACGAATCCGATGATGCCGGCGAATGCCACTGCGGGGCCAACGAGCAACGCCACCATGACGATGGTGGTCAGCCGCAACCGCTCGACGTTGACACCGAGGTGTCGCGCCGGTCGTTCACCGAGCGCCAGGAGATCGAGGCGACGGGCAACCGTCCCAGCGCCTGCCAGCCCGACGGCCATCAGCGGAGCGACGGCGGCGACTGCCTGCCAGCGGATCCCGTTGAGGCTGCCCAGCTGCCAGAACACAATCTGCTCGCGCGCCTGCGTGTCGCCGAGGAAAACGAAGAACCCGATGAGTCCGGCGGACACCGCGTTGACGGCGATCCCCATGAGAACGATCGTCACCACCTCGGTCCTGCCGTTCGACCGCGAGAGTCCGTACACGATGAGGGTGGTCAGCAGACTGGCGAGAAAGGCCGCGACCGGGGTGGTGAACGTACCGAGCACCGTGATCTTGAAGACGATGACGAGGCACGCGCCGACCGCCGCGCCGGACGACACACCGACGACCGCCGGCTCGGCGAGCGGGTTGCCGAACACTCCTTGCATCAACGCTCCGGCAACGCCGAGCGCTGAGCCGACGAGCAGCGCCATTACGACCCGCGGGAACCGCACGTCCCAGAGGACGGCATCACCATTGGGATGCGATGGCATCGAGCCCGCGTCGATGCCGAGGCGATGAAGGATCGACCCGATCACCTCGCTCGGAGACACTTCGAGTTGTCCGCTTCCGGCAGCGACGATCACCGCCGTGACCAGCGCCAGCGTGAGACCTCCGAACACGAGCACGGTCCGCGTGCGGACGCGCCCGCGGGTCGCTGCCGACGCTTCCGACGCGGACGGTGATGTCGCCGAGGAGATGGTGGCTGTCGATGCCATCAGTTCTCAGCGAAAACCGCTCGCCCCAGAGCGGAGAGCGTCGCCGGGTACTGCGGACCGAAACTCAGGATCTGGGAGTCGGCCATGTCGACGACACACTCGTTCACCCCGGCTTGGGTCTCCGCCACGCCGGGGATCTCGGCGAGCCCCGAGACACCACCGACCGATTCGAGTCCACCCGACATCAGGAGGAACATGTCGGGTGCCGCCTTGACGAGGCCCTCGGCGTTGATCGGCTTGTAGCCGTCGAGTTCGACCTGTTTGGCGACATCGACGCCGCCCAGCGACGCGATCAGGTCGTCGGCACCGGAACCTTCGCCGAACCAGTAGAAGACCCCGGCGGTTCCACGGAGGTAGAGGAACACCATCCGGAGGTCCTTCATCGGCGACGCCTCGGCAAGAGCGGCCACTTCGGCCTCGGCCGCCACGATGTCCGCCTCGACCTTCGACGCCAGTTTCTCGCCGGCCTCGCTGACGCCTAGCGCCGCGGCGACGGCGAGGATCTGTTCTCCGATCGTGGCGCGGGACCGGTGGTCGTCGAGGATGACGACGGGGATGCCGGCGTCCTTCATCTGTAACTGAACCTCGAGCGGGCCGATGCTGTAGTCGGTGAGGATCACGCTGGGGTCGAGGTCGAGGATCGCCTCGGCCTGGAGTTCGTGGCCGTTGGCGGTGACCACGGGAAGACCACCAAGCGCGGGCACTCCGGTCGAGATATCGCGGCCAACGAGGCGGTCACCGAGGCCGAGCGCGTACACAGTGGTCGCGAGGGTCCCGTAGGTGTCGAGCGCGAGGATGCGACTGGCGTCGTCGATGGTGACCGATTGGCCGGTCACGTCTGTGACGGTGACCGGCAGGTTCGGTTCGGGCCCGGGCCGGAGCGGCTCGACCCACCCTTCGGCCTCGGCTGTGCGATGGCCCACACACTTGGTTGCCAACCCGGAGGCGGGACTCTCGCTTTGGGCTGCCGGGCTCTCCGACGACGCGCCGCCGCCACACGCCGATGCGACGAGGGACACGACCAAGGAGACGACGACCGGCAGGAGACCTGCGGAGTGGGCACGATGCCGAATGAGGGGCGGTGACAACTGCATCTCAGGAGATCCCAACAGCATTCATGACAGAAGATGTCATCACTAATAAGGCATGCCTAACTTCCCAGACGAGCGCAGGGTCCGCAAGTCGACTCACAGAGGCGCCCCTCGTGTCGCGCCGTGCCCCCCTCCCCGCTCCGGTTAGGAATGCGGGAGAGGCGCCGGACGTTGACGAAGCCATGTCCACGACCTCCACCGAGCACGACCTCCACAGCGACACCGCGGACGTCGTGCTGCAATCCGTGCCACTCGGACCCCAGTGGCCGACGATCGACCCATTCCTGTTCTGCGCCCACCACCGGGACGCCTACCCCGCCGGAAACGGCTCGATGGGCCCCGCCGCGTCGCTCGCGGGAAGGACGATCGGACAGGACTTCGCCGGCATCGACGGTTGGAACATGTACCACGGGGATTCGGTGCCCGGCTTCCCTCAGCACCCCCACCGGGGCTTCGAGACGATCACGTTCGTCCGCCACGGCCTGATCGACCACTCCGACTCGATGGGCGCCGCAGCTCGCTTCGGCCGCGGCGACGTCCAATGGATGACCGCCGGCAGCGGAGTCGTTCACTCCGAGATGTTTCCGCTGCTCGACGAGTCCGGGCCCAACCCGGCCGAGCTCTTTCAGATCTGGCTCAACCTGCCAGCGGAGGACAAGCTCGTGGAGCCGCACTTCACGATGTTCTGGGGCGAGGACCTGCCTGTCGTCGTCGGTGACGGATTTCAGGTCACGGTGATCGCCGGCACGTTCGGCGAGGCGGTGGGACCCACGCCACCTCCCAGCTCCTGGGCGTCGCGGCCCGAATCTGACCTCGCGATCTGGCACGTCGTCCTGCATCCGAACTCGGGCGTCCGTCTGCCCGCCGCACGCGGAGCGGACACCGTGCGCACGGTGTACGTGTTCGAGGGAGACGGCGCAACGATCGGGGGCCACGACGTTGGCTCGGAGACGGGGGTGCTGATCACGGCCCAAATCGAGGTCGCGGTGACCTCCGGTGATGATCCGGTCGAGCTGCTGGTGCTCCAGGGCCGGCCGATCGGTGACCCAGTGGCCCGGTACGGCCCGTTCGTGATGAACACCGAAGCCGAGATCGAGCAGGCCTTCGCCGACTACCGCGACACCGGGTTCGGCGGCTGGCCGTGGCCCGTCGACGACCCGGTTCACGGGCAGGATCGCGGCCGTTTCGCCCGTCACGCCGATGGACGCGAGGAGCGACCGCCAACCGACGGCTGAATCACTCTCTGGCGTCGGGCTTCAACCCGCGGCAGGTAGGCGTTGCGTGTTAGGCATACCTAACCCTATGGTGGTCGGGGTGACACACGACCACACCAACCTTCTCGTCGAACGCTTGCGTCTCGCGACGTCGCTCGTCCACGCCCTCCCCCAGCTGGGACTCGAGCTCGGCGTCCACAACGGTCCGCACGTCCTCGTGTCGCACCATCGGGCGCTCAACCCCGACGTGACACCATGCGAGTTCCGCCGGATGGTGGCTGACCTCGCCGACCACAATCCGCTACTCGTCGGGTTCGGTTGGATGCGGGAGATCACAACCGTCGAGATCGGCG
>JAIBBP010000009.1 GCA_019694615.1 Microthrixaceae bacterium
GTACTCGAACTCGGCGTACCCGGCGACGATCTCCGACTCGCGCGCGACCACGTCCGACTCGGCCCGTCGATGGCGTGCCCCGACCCGGAAACCCGACCGAGAGCGCTGCTCGGCATCGACGACGAGTCGCGTCGCATCCCGATCGATCTGTCGCTGGCTTTGTGACGGCGGCACCGGCTCGAGGTGTACGGCAATCGTGCGCGTGCCGCCGGAGTGGAGAAGCAGAGGCTCCATCCAGTCGGGCGGTACGTCGAGCCGTGGCCACTCGGTGATGGCGAAGCAGGCATGAAACGCGCCGTCGATTTGGACGTTGGTCCATGACGAATGCGTCGCCATCGGACCTGCCGAGCACGGGGCGATGCCGACGAGTTGAGCGAGGGTCGAACTGCCTGCACTCGGGCGTGAGATGGAGAACGGGTCGAGGCGCGCTCGCAGAACTGCAGCGAGATCGGCTGGCGTCAGGGGAGGATCGACAGCGAAGCCGGCTGCGTCGAGCCGACCTGAGAGCAAACGAACCTCGTCCCGGAGCGTGTCGACGAGGTTTCGGCTGTTGCCCTTTCGAGGACGGACCCCTCTTCCGGAGACTCCGCCCACGGTGACGGTAACGAGCGTCTCGTGTCGGGTCGCCATCGGCCCTGCCCGGGTGACCGTGGCGAGGTAGTGATCAACCGTTGCGGGATCTGCTCGTGGCCCGATGACCTCCCGACTCCACCGCAGGTGGGCGGACGGGTCTGCAGGAGCGGACCACTCGAACCACCGAACGGCTCGAACGGCCCCCCGTTCCTTGGAGAAGGCAGCGAGTGCGTCTCCCCACTCGGCGAGCAACCGCTCCTGCTCAAGCCGATCGATGAGCGCGAACTCTCTCCCTGCGACGCGCAGCACGCTCGTCGCCGTCGCGTTCAGCCGATCGTGGATGACGGCCAGCGGGTGCCCTGCCGCCCAGCCATCGTGCTCGTGAATCTCCACGCCAGCGAGGAACGGTGGCCACGATGGTTGAGCAGCCCGAGGATCGATGCGCCCAAAGCGCGGGACGGTTGTGGTCCATGATCGACCTCGACGTCCGCCGAGGAGCCATCCTGCGAGCACGGGGACCCACGCGTAGGCCGGTCGATCACCCGCTGGCGCGAACGCCGCCACACTCGAACCTGCCAGCACTCCGACGACCGCGGCGGGTGGAGCTCCGAGGTTGAAGATGCCCCCGGCGATGAGCACACCGAGGCCGAGAATGATGCATTGGCCGGCTTGGAGCCCGAGCAGCCATCCGCTGCGGTCCCGTGCGGCGAATCGGTACGTCCGCGGAGCTGACGTCATGGTTCCTCCTCCGGAAGGGGCTCGGTGAGATCACGAAGACCGGGTTGGTTCGGGACCCGCCGCCACCCCGACGGAGTTGCTGACCCAGCGGAGTCGACCGCCGCGTCTGCGTGAGCTCCTACTGACTCCGCTGTGGACTTCGCGGCCTTCGCCCCGTCCACGGCGGCTGCGACGACGACGACGGCCGGCCCAGCCACAGCCGTTCCTGCAGCCGCCGTGCTGCCGCCAGCAGTCGACCCTGCTGCGCCGCTGCTGGCTGAAGCGCCGCCGCCGGACCCGGTGGGCGCGGCGGCGGACCCGGACACGCCGCTTGGTCCGACAGGGCCGGCGGAGCCCTGACCTCCGGGAGGTCCGTCCGGACCCTCATCGCCGGTGAAACCGGGAGGCCCGAACGGAGGCGGCGACGCGTCGGGCGGAGGCTGTGGCGGCGATCCGGATCCGCCCGATCCTCCGCCGAGACGCCCCAGCGAGCGCCCGTAGTAGGCCGTGTTCATGCCGGACCTGGCGGTGTTCAACGGTGCGCGCGATACGCCCTGTGCGACGAGCGCCGCCTCTGCGACCGGAATCAGCTTCAGCACGACGAAGGGTGAGAAGGCGGCAAGGCACAAGATCGAGGTGCCAACCACGAGCGTGCCGAGGCCCTGCGCTGCCCATTCGCCGACGCCGGGGTCGGTTCCGGCAGCGGTCCCTGCTCCGCCGAGCGCAGCGACGCCGACGGCAAGAGCGATCGAGATGACGAGCTTCGAGACGATCACCGCGAGCAGGAGCTCCATCAATCGGCGAAGCACGCCCTTCGCCGCTGGCCAGACGGAAGCGGCGAACGCGAGGGGCGACATCGCGACCAGCAGGTACATCAAGCTCGCTCGAACCATGAGTTCGATCCACACCATGACAGTGGCGACCACTGCGACGAGGCCGATGATCACCGTCGAGAAGCCGCCGGTGAGGAGGTGCGCTCCAACGCCAAAGCCTTCCAAGAACGCGAGGGTCGGACCCGTTGCGTTGCCCAGCACTGCTGTGGACAGAGCGTCGGTCAGGTCCAGCAGGAGATCGACGACCACCGTCGTGGTGATCATCCCGAGCACGGCAACTGGAGCGTCGACGGCCACACGTCGGAACATGCCGGCGACGTCGCCCGCCATCAGTCCTTGGATGATCCCGGCCAACAGGAAGCCGATGAGCAGGACTGCGCTCACATTCCGCACGGCGGCGTACGGCGAACCGCTTCCGGAGAACCACGCATCGGTCACGTCGGGTCGAGCAGTGGTCTTGAGGAAGTTGAGGACGCCGTTGATCAGCTCGGCGATCGCGCCGAGGATCCAACGGGCAATCCCATCAGCGACCTGCTCCCAGCTCCATCCGGCGACTGCGCCGGCAGCATCAGTGATGATGTCGAACGGGTTCGGGATCACCGGTTGGATTCCCAGTCCACGAAGCCGGTCAGTCGACGATCGAACTCGCTGTTCGTGATTGGCTCGTCGTCGCTGCTGTGATCCGGCGCGGGCCCTTCGACCTCGGACGCAGTGTCGATTCGCCACTCGCCGTCCTCGAGCACGAGCGAGATGTCCGATGTCATCCACTGCGCCTGGGGCGTCGCTGCGCCCTCGCGGGACAACACCCCGACCCACCACACTGAGACCTTCGCTCGTGCCCCGGAGGACGAGGCGACGCGGACACCGAGAACGCCCTGTCGGTATCGGGTCGGCCCCGACCCGTCAGCGAGTCGCTCGCGAAGCTCGCCGAGGCGGTCGACCGCATTCGCCACGGCGTCGTCGGCCGCCCGCGATGACCACCGCCTTCGGATGAGGAGGGGAAGCTGGGTCGGCGGAGTGTCGAGGAGTTGCTGGCCCGAGCAGACGAAGCGCACGGCCGCAGCGACTGCATCGTCAGTCGAACTGCGAACCGGGCCGGTGGATGCCTCCTCGGTATCGCTGGTTCGCCGTGGGGGGTCCTCACGCGACGTGGCCGTGTCTGAGTTCCGGGCGGCACACCCGAGAAGACCAGCGCAGATGAGTGCAGCGAGCGCGAGTCGGGTGCGGTTCATGCCGCCGCCTTGAAGAGGAGGTTGATGACGGTCGGGGCGATGCCGGCAAGGCATGCGCCGACGGCACCGGCGAGCGCGAGCCGCTTGCCCAGGTAGCCGCCCGAGTAGTTGCCGGTCTGCTGGGACAGCCCATAGATCGCCGCTCCGCAAAGGATGCTGGCGAGCGATCCCCAGAGAGCGATCTGGGTCAGCCAGTTGAGCAACGTCTGGACCAGACCGGCCCCCGGCATTCCTGTGGTGGTGGGTGAGACGTCGACGTCGTCGAGGAGTGCGGTCAGCGTGGCGAGCACAGTCGCCCGTCCTTTCCTCGGGGGTGGGCCGCGGGGGAGTCGGCCCACCCCCGAAGTGGGTGGATAGGGATGAGTC
>JAIBBP010000123.1 GCA_019694615.1 Microthrixaceae bacterium
GGTCGTCGCCGAACAGAATCCCGCTGAACAGCGAGCGCTCGGCCTCGTCGAACGACCCGAGGCCACTGTCGACGGTGCGATGCACCCAGTTCGCAGCCGTCCACCACCAGTCGCCCGGCCCGACCCGCTCGATCGCCAGTACTCGCAGCCGGCCGGCGAGATGGCGCGACGCTCGCCATTCCCATGGGCCGTCCAGCTCGACGACCGAACCCCGCACGAGGACCTCCTCACCCATGGCGGCCTGACGGAGTTGTGCTGAGAGATCCTCGCCCACGAACGAACGGAATCGGCGGCCGCTGAGCCGGAGCTCCACAACGACTCCCCCGGGGCGAGGCTGGGGGTCGGTGACGAGCGTGGCCACACCCTCGACGCGCCCAGAGGGCGCAGTCAGCCCCGCCTCGGCTCGCGCGCCGAGCACGCCGGCGGCCACCGCCAGCGCTGCCATCACCACAACCGGACGGCGAATCACGGCAGCGGCGACGACGCTCCCCACACTCAGCCACCACGGCGCGCCGATCGCGAGGCCGGCGGCGACTGCCACGACAAGAGCGGCCACCACGACCTCACGCTCGGTCACGGCCCCACCGTCACCATGGCCGCCAACGCTTCGAACTTCGCCGGGCCGATTCCGCGCACCTCCTGCAGTTCGTCGATCGACACGAATCGACCGTGTTCGGTGCGGTAGGCAACGATCGCGGCGGCCGTCGACGGACCGACGCCGGGGAGGACGTCGAGTTCGGTCGCCGACGCCAGGTTGATGTCGACCGGTCCGCCCTGCTCGGGACTTGCTGCCGCACCGCTCGAGCCGCCCGAGACCACGACCGCTGGAGGCGGATCCGTTTGTCCGACGATCGGCACGAACAGTCGGACACCATCTGCCAACGGGGCGGCAAGATTCAGGCGATCGCCATCGGCGTCCGGGCGGAGCCCGCCGGCGGCGGCGACGGCGTCGGACACCCGAGAACCGACCGGCAAACTCGTGAGTCCCGGGGCGTTGACCGCTCCGGCGACGTGCACCACGAGGTGCACCGGCCCGCTCACCGTCGTCGTGGAGGTGTCTCCCTGTCCGCCGCTGGGAGACCCCGAGGAGGCCGAGGATGCCGACCCAGCCGCGGCCCCCGCAGCCCTCGCGGCACCCGGAGACTCCGGCGAGGCCAGGGGCAGCTCAATCGCCGCCGGCGACGATGATCCGACCGCGACGACCACCCCACCAACGGCCACGATGAAACCGAGTGCCACCATCCACGGCCACCTGCGAAGGGCCTGTTCTCTCGCCCGTTCATGCCAGGGTGCCGACGCCGGGCCCCGCAGCATCTGGTCGAGCGGATCGAGTGGTTCCATGGCGCGCTCCGTCACGAGAGGTTCGTTGAGGGGAAGCAACGCGGCCCGTGGGCGATCTCGACGCCGATCAAAACCCGGCGGAGCCAGGTCACCCTAGCCGCGCCGGGATCACCACCGGCAGGCCACCTCTTGTACCATCGCCCCGGTCGCTCCCCCGGCTCGGGTGCAGCGCCGTCAGGGAGATCCGGAGGAACCAATGAACGAGGCGCACGACGACGGTGCCGCGCTCCCTCGCATCGCCCTGCTCGACGGAGTGCGCGGCGTCGCGATCCTCCTCACGCTGGTGTTCCACTCGTTCGACACATCGTTATCACTGGCGATCTTCGGGGAGCGTGGCGTCGACCTGTTCTTCGTGCTCTCCGGCTTTCTGATCACCGGCATCCTGATCGAGACCCGCGACCGATCCGACTACTTCAAGAACTTCATTGCTCGACGCGCAGTCCGCATCCTCCCGCTGTACTACCTGTTCATCGTGATCATGCTGGTCGTCCTGCCCGAGGTCGCCAAGCTCCTCCCCGACAGCGTCGAACTGCCACAGGAGTTCCACGATCTCCAGGCTGGCCCCGACGGCCTCTGGACGGTGTGGGTCTACCTCCAGAACTTCGTTCTGGGCCGCGGCCCCCACTCCTTGCCCGGGCTCGGTCACCTGTGGTCGCTCGCCGTGGAGGAGCAGTTCTATCTGTTCTGGCCGGTGGTCATCTGGTTTCTCCCGGCCAAGCAACGCTTCCGGACGTTCGTCTGGGGTGTCGGCCTCACGATGGTGCTCCGCACGACGCTGCTCTGGACCGGGATCAACGGCGCGTACGGAGCACGCGAGTACACCTTCAACCGTCTCGACACGCTGCTACTCGGAGCATTGGGAGCTTTGGCCGTCAGGGACCCGGAAGTCCGCCGGCGCATCTCGCCAGCTCTCGACAAGCTGCGGAGGTGGTGGTTGCTCGGCCCCATCCTGATCCTTGGACTCCTGCCGAACGTCAAGGTCGAAGGGCTCGCGGACGACTTCTTCGGCCGGATCACCTACGGACCGGGTCTCACCCTGATCGCAGCGGTGTTTCTCGTGTACGTGCTGGCCGCGGCCGGCGGCACGTTGGGCCCGAGATTGCACCGCTTCACTGCGTGGCGCGGGAACCTCGTCCTCGGTAAGTACAGCTACTCGATCTATCTCTTCCACTACCCCATCGCCCACACCATGCAGGCGCGGACCTGGGGGCGGCTCGGCATGGTCGGCAGCGTCGACCTCACGATCCTCGACAGCCTTCTCAGCCTCGCTGTCACCACTGCTGCATCACTCGTCATCGCCAGGATTACATGGGTGCTGTGGGAGCAGCCGTGGCTCCGCCTCAAGCGCCGATTCAGCTACTGACGCCGGAGGTACCGCAGCGTAAGAAGCGAGCGCAGCGAGCGAACCTGAGCGGAGGTGGCCTCCGGCCAGGATTACTGGTCCACGAGGAGGTAGCCGACGCGGTTGGGAACCGCCGCCTCGAGCGCGTCGACCGTGGTGAGTGCCGCGTCGATCTCCGTCCAGCCATCGAGCACGGCGAGGAGCACTGCATCGCTCTGGAGGAGGACCTCGCGCACCGGCAACGGCCCCGGCACCGATGGGAGGTTGACCACAACGACGGAGGTCGTCGCCAACTCGGCGATGATGTTCGAGATCGCCGTCTCGTCGATCGTCGTGCCCTTGTCGCGCAGCAGCTTCCTTCCGCCAACAGGCACGACCGAGACACGATCGCGGTCGTCAGCGGTGAGCTTCCTGAACGCCCTCGGAATCCTCGACCGGGGCAACTGCCTGACCACTTGGTCGAGCGTGGCATGCCCCAACGAGACGTCGACGATGCCCAATCGTCGATTCATGCCGAGCTGTCGAGTGAGCCCCCGTATGCGCACGTCAAGGTCGACGATCACCACGGGATCGGTTTCCACGAGAGCCAGGCCGCAAGCAGCGCCGACAGCCACCCTCGCTTGGAGCGTCGCGATGTGGTTACTGGTGATGGAGACCACGCGTGGCGGTGCGGCACAAGCGTCGTCGATGAGATCGCCGACCGCTCGGTAGATCCCCGGCGCGTTCTTGGAGCGCCCCGAGACGGGTCTCGGCATCGACGCAATGAACGGCAGGTCGAGGATCTCCGAGATGTCCTCGTCGGAACTGAGTCGCCGCCGGCCGTGCAGGAGCATCGCTGCAATGATCAGGAGGAGCGCCGCGGTTCCCGCTCCGAGGACCCCGCAGAACGCGGTGCGCGGCACGGCCTCCGTGGTGATCGACTCGTCGAAGATGTGCAGGTAGAGCGGACCCTCGTAGTCGGGGTCGACGTCGGGGGAGACGGACCGGAGGTCCTCGTCGAGCACAACGAACGCGCCCGAACGAGCGGAATCC
>JAIBBP010000201.1 GCA_019694615.1 Microthrixaceae bacterium
GTCCTCCAGCACATCGCAGCTGGGCAGATCGAGGTGGTTGGTCGGCTCGTCGAGTACCAGAAGGTTGACCGGGTTGGCCATGCAGACGGCCAACGCCAAGCGGGTCCGTTCGCCGCCACTCAGGTCGCCGATCCGACGGTCCGCCGCCTCGCCGGAGAACCCGAACGAGCCAAGGACGGTACGGAGATTGCGGCCTTTCGGCTGGTTGTCGACTCCGACGCGCGCCGCGAACTCCATCGCCACGGTCTGGCTGAGATCGAGTGACTCCACCTGATGCTGCGCGAAGTACGCGACATCGACGTTGTTGCCAATCGTGCAGGTGCCCTCAAGCGGCTTCAGATCGCCGAGGAGCAGCTTCAGCAGGGTCGACTTGCCGGCGCCGTTCGGCCCGACAAGGGAGAGCTTGTCTCCTCGCTCGACGACCAGATCGACGCCGGTCAGGATCGGCTCACCGTCATACCCCACCGAGACGCCGTCCATCTCGACGACGGTGCGCGAACTCCGGCGGGGCTCGGGGAAGGCGAACTTCGCGACGATTTGCTTGCGGTCGGGGACCTGGATCTTCTCGAGCTTCTCGAGGGTCTTGATCCGGCTCTGTACCTGCCTGGCCTTCGTGGCTTTGTAGCGGAACCGCTCGATGAACTCGTTGGCCTTGTCGAGTTGACGTTGCTGCTGTGCAGCTTGGGCCAGCACGCTGGCGAGCCGCTCCTCGCGCTGCACGATGAACTCCGCAAACCCACCGACGTACTCGGTCGCCGTCCCTCCGGCGACCTCGATCACCCGTTCAGCGACGGCGTCGATGAAGTCGCGATCGTGGCTCACGAACAGGATTGCTCCCTCGTAGGCACCGAGCTGCGATTCGAGCCAGGCGATCGAGTCGGTGTCGAGATGGTTGGTGGGCTCGTCCAACACCAGGACGTCCGGCTTCGCCAGCATCAGGCGCGCCAGTGCCGCGCGCATTTGCCACCCTCCCGACAGCTCGACGAACGGGCGATCGGCATCCTCGTCGCGGAACCCGAGGCCGGCGAGGATGCGCCTGGCCTCCGAGTCGAGGGAATACCCACCGAGTTGCTCGAATCGCGATTGCGCGTCGCCGTACTCTGCGAGGGCCCGATCGTGGTCGGGTCCGGTGGTGTTCGCGATGGCCTGCATGAGGCCGTCAAGCTGGGTAGCAATGGCCTGGATGTGCTCGGCACCCGACATGACCTCGTCGAGCACGGTGCCCGAGCGGCCGACGAGCAACTCTTGCGGCAGGTACCCGACGCGAAGCTCCTTGGCGCGATGCACCTCACCGCTGTCGGCGTCCTGCTCCCCGACCACGATCTCGAGCAGCGTGGTCTTGCCGACGCCGTTACCCCCGACCAGCGCAACGCGGCGACCCGGCAACAAGCGGAACGTGACGCTGTCGAACAGCGTCCGGTTCCCGTGCGCCTTGGACAGCCCCGAAACGGTGATCACGGTGTACTTGGGTCGGCCAGCCCCCAGGCCGCTATGAGCTTGCGGTGCAGGTCGAACACGAGGTCGGCGAAGGCGGCCGTGTAGTTGCCGTCGCCGCGCACCTGTGCCTTGAAGTCGGCGTACGGCCGATCGGCGAAGGGTTTCGACGGCGCCGGGTTGGGGGTGTAGGCGGGGCTCACCTCGAGGAAGTACGGCTCGGAATCGAGGTCGTCGTGGTCCCAGCAGACGTCGAACGCGCCGTTGCGGAGGCCCAACTTGTTCATGGCGTCGACGATGGTCGACCGCCACTGCTCTGGGAAGGTGACGAAGTCGACCTGGCTTCCCTTACGGGTGGTGGTCGGCATCCACTCGTCGGACAGGTTGATCCGCCAGTAGTGATGGACGACGTCGCCGCCGATCATGGTGACCCGCAGGTCGCGCCGCATGTCGAGGATCTCCTGGACGAGGAGCTCGTACGCACCTGCCCCGGCGAGCCGGTCACGGACCGCGAGCAGCTCCGAGAGATCGGCGACTTTGTGCAGGCCCTGAGAGTTGTTGCTATGAGGCTCCTTGACGAGGAGCGGGAACCGCAGCCCTTTCTCGTCGATCGCCGCCGCGACGTCGGTGTCACGCTCAACGACGATCGTCGTCGGCGAGTTGATGCCGAGCTCGTCGAAACGGCGGTGCATGAACACCTTGTTCTCCCACAACTCGGCTTCGTCCGCGGAGGGGTAGAGCGTGTTGCCTTGTGCCTCGAGCTGGCGGAGGGTCGTCATGAGCGACGCCGAGTAGTTGAGCGACCGGTTCGGATTGAAGGCATCGATCGAGTACACGATGGTCGAGTTGGCGACCGAGCCGATGCCGGTTCCGCTGACAACCCGAAACGGACGGCCCGTCTCGACAATCGCGTTGAGCAACGCCGTGTCCTTGAGAACCGAGTCGCCCGCGCCGAGGTAACCGAGCCACGAGTCCGGATAGCGATGGTGCGCCCAGAAAACGAGATCTGCAGAGGACGACCGCTGGCGAATCAGCCCTGAGACAGGGAACCGTTTGGCTACCTCAGAGAGGAGCGCGAGCCGCTTCTTGACCTTCGAACTCACCGACATCGTCGCTCACGGTAGGGGTTCGAAGGGCCTTCGGCCCAGCCGGCGCCGCGAACAGCCGTGGCGGTCGGCAGGTATCCGATCTAGATTCGCCACCGCATTCCCCGATGTCCGGACTCGGTACACCACGCTGCCGGGTCGACCAACTGGTTCGCCACATGTTTCACCCGCTGACCACGGCAGCAGCTGAGCTTCCGATTCCCGACGCGACCGCGTGGGGGCGCTTTCGCGCCTACTGGCTCGGGCTCACGATTTCCACGATCGGCGACTCGTTCACGCTCGTCGCCCTCCCGATCGCCGCGTACAGCGTGAGTCGCTCATCGGTGCTCGTAGGCCTCGTGGACATGATGGAGATCCTGTCGGGGGTGTTGCTCGGATCGTTCCTCGGCATCATCGCCGACCGCTCCGACTCCCGAACCGTGATGTTCTGGTCCGACGCAGTCCGTGCGGTAATGCTGCTCGGAATCGCCGCGATGGCCTACACCGGCTCATGGAATGAGTGGACAATCCTGGCGCTCGCATTCGGCCTCGGGACTCTGCGAGCGTTTCACGACGGCGCGGAAAGCTCGATGCTCTCAGTCATCATCCCCCCCAACCGGGAGATGCAGGCGTTCGCTCGCGTGAGTTCCGCTGAGTCGATCTCGCGTCTCGTCGGCCCCTTCATCGGCGGCATCACCCTCGAGCTCGGTCTGTGGGTCGCGTTTGGGGTCGATGCCATGACGTTCGTCGTCGCGTCGATCATCATCGCCACGCTCCCCCGGCAACGGATGTCCAGCGAACGCGGGGGCCACAGCAGCATTCGAGCGGAGTTCGCCGAGGCCGTCGACGCGATGCGGGAGCGGCCGACCTACCTGGCGTTGGTCGGCGTGGGCGCGTTCGGCAATCTCGCGGGGCTCACCATGGGCGGCTTGTTCGTCCCATTCGCCACGGAAGTGCTCGACCTGGAGTCGGTGGGCATCGGATTCGGCCTGCTCCTCGCCGTCGCCGGCTTGGGCGGCGTCACAGCCAACTGGGTCTCCAACCGACAGGAGACGCACGATCCTCGCTCCGCCGGCCTCGCCATGGCTGGGGTCGCGGCGTTCGTGCTCGTGACCGGACTCGTGCCGTCGTTGGTCACCTCGATCATCGGGATGTTCGTCATGGGTGGCGGCATCGCCTACTGGCAAGCGAACTAC
>JAIBBP010000157.1 GCA_019694615.1 Microthrixaceae bacterium
AGTTCGGGTATCATGACGACATGGTCCGACACCCCGCATCGATCGGCGACGGCGACATCGACCGCATCGCGGCGTCGCTGCGCATGTCGATCGCCCGGCTTGCCCGCCTCCTCCGTCAACAGGACCACAGCGGAATGTCGCCGGCCATGGGCACTGCCCTCGCGTCCGTCTTCCTTCACGGTCCGCTCACGCTCGGCCGGCTCGCCTCGCTCGAACAGGTGACCCCACCGACGGTCAGCAAGCTCGTGGACAAGCTGGTGGACCGCGGACTCGTGGAGCGCGAGGTCGACCCAACCGACCGACGTGTCTGTCGGGTCGTGGTCACCCCCGCGGGAGCGGCACAGATCGACGACATCCGGTCGCGACGAACGCAGTGGCTGTCGGAACGACTCCGCGAACTCCCCGCCAGTGACGTCGAGCGACTGAACGACGTGATCGAGGTACTTGAGCACCTCGTCCGCCCCCCGGCGCTCAACGAACCCGAACCGAACGAACCCGAACCATGACCAAGCTCCAGCGACTCTCCTCCGAAACCTTCTCCTCCCTCTCGGTCCGCAACTTCCGCCTGTTCTTCGCCGGCCAGACGGTCTCCCAGATCGGCAACTGGCTCACGTTGGTCGCGCAGGCCCTCCTCGTCCTCAAGATCACCGACAGCGGGTTCGCCGTCGGGCTGCTCACCGCCTTCCAGTTCGTGCCAGTGCTGCTACTCGGTGCGTGGGCGGGGCTCGTCGCCGACCGCTCCGACAAGCGCAAGCTCCTCGCTGGTGTTCAGGTCTTCGCGATGGCGCAGTCGTTCGTCCTCGGAGCGCTCGCGTTCATGGACCGTCCCCCTCTCTGGGCCATCTATCTCGTCGCGATGGCTGGTGGGGTCGCGACGGCGTTCGACAACCCGGCACGCCGTTCGTTCGTCGTCGAGATGGTCGACGCGGAGCGCGTCAACAACGCCGTGGGCCTCAACAGCGCGCTGATGACCGGCTCGCGGGTGATCGGCCCGGCGCTGGCGGGCATTCTCATCGCGACTGTCGGGTACGGCTGGGCCTTCGTCGTCGACGGGCTCACCTACATCGCCGTAATCGTCGGCTACCTGAGGATGAACCCCGCTGAGATCCATCGTGGTCCGGTCACGCCGCGAGGCAAGGGCCAGGTGCGCGCCGGCTTCCGGTACGCGATGGGCAAACCGGAACTGCGCATCCCTCTGGTGATGATGGCGATCATCGGCACACTGGCGTTCAACTTCACCGTTGTGATGCCCCTCCTCATCAAGGAGACGTTCGGCGGTTCCGACAGCACCTTCACCTGGTTCTTCTCGGTCATCAGCGTCGGGTCGATGGTGGGAGCGCTGATGTCGGCTCGCAGATCCGAGATCGTGGTGCGTGACGTCGTCGTCGCTGCGGCAGCATTCGGCGTTCTGATGCTGGCGCTGGCGGTGACTCCGAACCTTCCGCTCGCGTTCATCGTCGGTGTGCTGTTCGGGGTTGCGAGCATCGGGTTCATGACCGCCTCGACGTCCATCGTCCAGGTGGAGGCCGACCCGTCGATGCGCGGTCGGGTCCTGGCGTTGCAGGCGATGGTGTTCCTTGGGAGCACGCCAATCGGCGGGCCGATCATCGGACAGGTCTGCGATTGGTGGGGCCCGCGGGCAGGCGTCGCAATCGGTGGGGTCGCCACCCTGGCCGCGGCAGGGTACGGCTTCGTGGCCTCGCAGCGTGGAGTCGGCGACTACCGAGCCAGCGGGATCGACACGCCGATCCCGCCGAGGGTCGCGGCTCCGTAACGCTCGATCTCACCGGCGAGGTCGAGCGGGCGACCCATCACCTCTGCTGCCTCCGTGCGCAGCGCATCGTCGATGCGATCGAGGGGGACCAGCCAGCTCAACTCGAACTCGATGCCGTCAGGGTCGTGGGCGTAGAGCGCCTTGGTGGTGATGTGGTCGGTGGCACCGACGAGCGCGCCGCGGTCGGCCAGTACGTCACGGAGTCTCGCCAGCTCCGCGAGCGTGTCCACCTCCCAGGCAAGGTGGTAGAGCCCGACGGTGGATCGACCGGCAGCGCTCGGCCCGGCACCCGACCCGATCTGGAACGTTCCGAGGTCGTGGTCGTTGGTCGAGCCGTCAGCACGGAAGAACGCGGCCTTGCCCGGCATCCAGATCAGCGTCTCGAAACCGAGCACGTTCTCGTAGAACTCGCGGGTGACGGCGACATCGCGCACGTAGAGGACAGCGTGGTTCAAGCGGGTGATGGACATGGTCGTTGTAACGCCACGGAACTCCGTCCTGTTCCAGGGCGGTCCTGTCTCATTCGGGGCCGTTGAGCAGGTCGCGAAGTCGACCGAGACGCCGATCCCACGCTGCTCCCGTGGCGTCGATCCACTCCCGCGCAGCGGCAAGGGGTTCGGTGTCGGCGTGGAAACGGACTTCGCGGCCATCGCGGTGTCCGCTGACGAGACCGGCGTCGCTGAGGACTGAGAGATGCTTCGCGACCGCCTGCCGGGTGATGTGACGGGTGGAGGCGAGTTGCGTCGCCGTGGTCGGACCGCTGGTGGCGATGGCGCGCAGTAGCTCGCGGCGCGTGCCGTCGGCTAGGGCGGCGAAGACCGCGTCGGCGTCGTTCACGGCGAGCTGTCGCCTCAGGCGGCGACGAGGTGGCGCGACGCGAGCACAGCGCCGAGTGTCAACAAGCAGCCAACCCACGATGCGGATCGGGTTTCGGTGACGGTGAGCCGAGCGCGGTCCATCTCGCGGGAAACGACGAACACGACGTCGCTGGTCGCATCAGGTGCGCTGAGTGGTGACCATCTCCAGTGGACCGCGCCGGGAAACTCGGCCTCGACCCGTTCGACCCGACGGTCGACTCCGTCGTCGGTTCGGACGACATCGCCGTCGTCGTCGGTTCGCCAGTCTCCCAGCCACGTTGACAGGAGGTCGGGGTCGGTGAGCGCCTCGATCACCGTCTCGACGTCAGCGTCGAGGACGACGCTTCGCTCGACGGACGTGGTGTCGACGGACGTGGTGTCGGTGGGCGTGTCGGTGTCGGTGTCGGTGTCAGACATATATGCAACTTATCGGTTGCGCTTGGGGGTCGCCACACCTACGGTGACGACATGCAATCAAACGGTTGCGTGTGTTCCTCGACAGGAGACGACAGTGATCATCCCTACCGTCCTGATGCCGAGCCCTCACGGCGAGCGAGCGTACGACCTGTACTCCCGCCTCCTCTCGGATCGGATCGTGTTCCTCGGGACTGCGATCGACGAACAGGTTGCCAACTTGGTCGTGGGTCAGCTGCTCCACCTCGAAGCCGAAGCGCCGGAGCGACCGATCAACCTCTACATCAACAGCCCCGGCGGGGAGATGACCGGGTTCTTCGCCATCGTCGACACGATGCGTTACATCCAGGCGCCGGTTGCGACCATTTGCGTCGGTCAAGCCGCGTCGGCCGCGGCGGTCCTGCTCGCTGCCGGCGAGCCCGGACATCGGTACATCCTGCCGAACGCGCGCGTCCTCTTTCACCAGCCGCATGGCGGGGCCCAGGGGCAGTCGGTGGACATCGAGATTCAGGTGCGGGAAATGGTCGAGATGCGCGAACGGATGGTCGACCTCCTCGTGGAAGCCACCGGGCAGGCTCGCTCGCGGATCGTTGCGGATCTCGATCGCGACTACATCATCCGTGGTGAGCAGGCTGTGGAGTATGGCGCGGTCGACCACATCCTCACTCGCGGTCCGCACGAGGTCGCCGCAGCGCTCCGGGCCGAGCCTGGGATGTAGCTGCCAAGAGTCGGCGGCCGGTGTTCCGTGGTCACGAGGAAGGGGTCAAAACTCAAGGGCCGGCGGCGGCACGTCGATCCTCCTCTCGATGTCGACCGTTGCGACCGAAGACGAGGCCCCCGGTGGAGCGCCGCTCTCGGCGAGCGCGCCGGTTCCGCCCGACCGGCTCGTCGCTGCGTTCTCGCGGGCATACGGACACTTCTCCGTGCTTCTGGACGCCTCGTTCAACGTTTTGTGGGGGTCGGAGACGCTGACGCCGGTCTTTGGATGGACCGACGTGGTCGGCCGAAACATCGTCGAGCTCATCCACCCCGACGACCTGGACCTGGTTCTCGGTGGAATCGTCTATCACTCCGAACACGCCGAGGAGTACCGGCAGTTCGCGGACACCTGGCGACCCGATGTCACCACGATGAGGGTGGCGCACGCCGACGGATCGTGGGTGCGGTGCGACGTTTCGCTGTTCAATCACCTTGCCGATCCCGACATCGGGGCACTCCTCGCCACCGGACGCATCTCCGACGACCGCACCGATATGGCACTCGCGATCGACCTGCTCGGAAGCGGAGCCGGTCCATGCGAGGTGCTGCCCGTGTTGGCGCGACTCGTCGACAACACGATCGACGGCGTCCGGAGCCAGGTGATGTGGTGGGACGAGACCACCGACTGGCTGGTCGCGGCGCCCGGGTGCGAGGAGCTACCGAGTCCACCGGCGTCGTTGATCGCGTCGGTCCTGAGGTCGGGCGAAATCGAGTCGTCGATCGAACTCGATCTCGTTCCCTACCCGGGCGTGGACACCGACTTCAAAGCAGTCTGGGTACTGCCGATCGTCGCCCCAGGCCGGGACCTCGTCGTCGGATGCCTCGTTGTGTGGTCGCGGCTCCGTCTCCCACTCGTCACCGGCCCACAGCAGCCGATCCATCAAGCGGTGCGGCTCGCGTCCCTCGCGATCGTTGACCACCACGCCAAGTCCGCCCTTCGGTGGGAGGCCAGCCACGATCCGTTGACGGCGCTTCGGAACCGGGCAGGATTTCACACCGAAGTCGCGTCCATCGACGTCGGGTGCGCGTTGTTCTACGTCGACCTCGACGACTTCAAGATCATCAATGACCGACTCGGTCATCAGGCCGGCGACGCGGTGCTCGTGGAGGTCGCTCGACGCATCCGCAACGTGGTGCGTGATCACGACACGGTCGGCCGGCTCGGTGGCGATGAGTTCGCCGTGTTGTGCCCCGGACTGCTCGACGCCGAGGTCGCGACGGACATCGCCGGGAGGCTGATCGAGTCGGTGAGCCGGCCGATCAGCGTCGGCGGCAGGCCGGTGGCGGTCGGCGCGAGCGTGGGGATCGCGTTCGGCGAGCGTGACGAGGAACGTGGCAGTCTCGTTCGAAGGGCGGACGAAGCTCTGTACCGAGCGAAAGCGGCGGGCAAGGGCCACGTGGTGGTGGCGACGACGCACTGACTCGAGACCTCGCCGCGGTGACGCTCCGCGCCGGGGGCTGTCCCTACCATCGGTCCACCGGCAGCCGTGATGGTCGGGGAGTCGCCCGCTGCGTACGGTGAACCTCGTGATCGGCTCGCTCGTCGCAGACCTCCTCCGCCCCTGGCGATCGTCATCCACCTGGTGGGCGTTGGCACATGTGTCGCTCGACATGCTGGTCGGCGGGGTGATGTTCGCAGTGGCGCTGCCGCTGGCGGTGCTCTCGGTGTCGCTGATCGTGGTGCTGCCCGGTGCGATTTTGGCGTCGTGGCTGCTGTTCCTCTGTGCCCACGGCCTAGCGAAGGTCGAACGCACCCGGTTCGCGGCCCTGCTCGACGCTCCCATCGTCGACCGGTACCCGACGCTCAGCGGGGACACGCCGTGGAAACGGTACAAGGAGCGGCTCGGATCGTGGCCCCGATGGAAGGAGGTCATCTACGTCCTCGTGCGGTACCCCCTCGGTGCGCTCACCACCTGGATCGCTGTTGGTGGATGGGCCGCGTCGATCGCTTTGGTCGCGATGCCATTGATCGTGTCGTCCCTCCCGGGCGAGACGTTCCGCCTCGTGACTTTCGAGGTCGGAGAGGGCGCTTCGCCCTGGCTGCTGAGCGTCCTCGGCGTCCTCGGGATCGTTGTGATCGCCCCGTGGCTGACGCTTGCGGTAGCGGAGTTCGACAAACTGCTTGCCCGCGGCCTGCTCGGGAGGAGCGAGCGACGTGAGTTCGAGCAACGGGTCAGCGCGCTGGAGTCGAGTCGAACCGCCGCGGTCGACAGCGCCGAGGCAGAACGGCGGCGAATCGAGCGCGACCTGCACGACGGTGCCCAGCAGCGTCTCATCGCCGTCGCGATGAACCTCGGTATCGCCCGCCAGCGTCTCGACGACAATCCGGAGCAGGCTCGTGAACTGGTCGGGACGGCTCACGACGAGGTGAAGTCGGCCCTCAAGGAGTTGCGCGACCTCGTCCGTGGTATCCATCCGGTTATCCTCGAGGACCGCGGGCTCGACGCAGCGCTCAGCGCGGTCGTCGCACGGAGCTCGGTTCCGGTCGCACTGCGGGTCGATGTCGGCCTCAGACCTCCGCCCGCCGTCGAGTCGGCGGCCTACTTCATCGTGTCGGAAGCGCTCGTCAACGTCGTTCGGCACAGCGGTGCGCGTTCGGCGTCAGTGGAGATCGCCCGGCGCGGCGACCGCTTGACGATCGCCGTGGCCGACGATGGCATCGGCGGCGCCGACCCCGCGGGTGGCACCGGCTTGTCGGGTCTCGCCCATCGCGTCGCTGCGCTCGACGGCTGGATGCAGGTCGTCAGCCCACCAGGGGGACCCACCACAGTTCTCGTGGAGGTGCCATGCGGATCGTGATCGCCGAGGACAGCGTCCTGCTACGGGTCGGACTGACGCGGTTCCTGACCGACGGCGGCGAGGAGATCGTCGCAGCGGTGGGGGACGCGGTCGCTCTGGTCGAAGCCGTCGAGCGGCATCGCCCCGACCTCGCCGTGGTCGACGTCCGGATGCCTCCGACTCACACCGACGATGGGCTGAGAGCTGCTATCGAGATTCGGAGCCGTTGGCCCGAGGTCGGCATCCTCGTCCTCTCGCAGTACGTCGAGGAGCGTTACGCTTCGGAGCTGCTCGCCGGCGACACCGGTGGAATCGGCTACCTGCTGAAAGATCGAATCGCTGACGTGGGCGATTTCCTCGATGCGGTTCGTCGGGTCGGCGGTGGCGGTGCTGTCCTCGATCCCGAGGTCGTCGCTCAGATCCTCGCCCGTTCTCGGCGGAGCGACCCCCTCGCATCGCTGACCCCGCGCGAGCGGGAGGTTCTCGCCCTGATGGCGGAAGGCCGCAGCAACACCGCGATCGCGAACGCGTTGGTGGTGTCGGACGGGGCCGTCGAGAAGCACGTCGGCAACATCTTCCAGAAGCTGCAACTTCAGCCTGCCGACGGTGACCACCGGCGGGTGCTGGCCGTCCTCCGATGGTTGGAGTCGTGACATGAACGCCGAAGCCGAACTGCCCCCCGCGATCGATGAAGGGGTCGCTGACGTTGACCCGCGGGCCCGACGTTTCTGGTTCGTCGTTGGCAGCATCGTCGCCGTTGTGATGCTGGCGTTCGGTGTTACCTCGGCGATCGGGCTCGTCGCTCGGGAGGAGCGAACGGTGACCCACGAGTTCGATCCCCGTGATTTGGCTGTCGTGGAGGTGACATCGAACAACGGCGACGTGCGCGTCATTGGCGATTCAGACACCGTCGTGCGCGTGGTCATCCGGATCAGCGAAGGACTGGGCGGCATCGACGAGGTGGCCCGTGCGGAGGGTGAGCGCCTCGTGCTGTCCTCTACCTGCCCCGAGTTCTGGTCGACGTTCTGTGAGGCGCGCTACGAGGTGCATGTTCCGCCGACCCTGACAGTCGTTGCGCGGAGCGAGAACGGAGACGCGGTGGTGAGCGGCGTGGATGCCGGGTCCACGATCGAGTCGAGTAACGGGGCGGTCACCGGGGAGCGACTCGGTGGGCAGGTGCGGATGACCACCGAGAACGGCGACGCGCTCGCCACGGCATTCGAAGGCGATGTCCTGGCGGTCGACTCTCGCAACGGTGACGTCGAGGTGGACGTTGTTCGTCCGCCGAACGCGGTGACGGCGCGAAGTGACAACGGCGACGTTGTGGTCCGGATACCCCGCGGCGACGAGCTTTACGCCGTGTCGGCCACGACCGACAACGGCGAGGCGACGACACCGGTCCGCACCGACCCTGGGGCCGAGCGGAGAATCATCGCCGAGTCCGACAACGGTGACGTCACGGTCCGCTACCGCTGAGCTGGATTGATCGTTCGTCTACTTGCGGCGGATTGTGCGCACTCCATCGGTGGGTGACCACGTCTCGATGACGAGCTCGTCGCCGTCGACCTTTGTGAGCGTCGCCTCCGTGACATCGATCGCGAACACGTCACCGTCGACTGGCGGATCGGTGTCGATGTCGTCGGCACCCGTTTCGTGGTCGCTGAGTGATCTGAGGAACCGTGATGCCTCTTCTCGATTCACGAGCACGGCCCGGCCGGCGATCTTGGCGTCGCCGTCCTTCATCTCGACGTCGATCGTGGCTGCGTGTAGCGCGACGCGTGGGTCCCGTCTGAGGTCGTCACCTTTCCGGCTGCCCGGCATGCAGCCCAGGTAGAGCTCGCCGTCGAAGAAGCGGGCCTCGGTCCCGCTAACACGCGGGCTGCCGTCGCGTCGCAACGTCGCGACGACGTGGTGCAGGTGCGCTTCGAATCGCTGTTGGATCGTCGAGGCGAGCTCTGGCGCAACGGTGCCAAGCTGAGACCAGTTCACGTCGCTGATCCTTGCACCCTCGGGTGCCTGCTCGCTCGATCAGCAGTTGCTGAGTGCCTCCTGGTAGGTCTCGGCGAGGAGCGATTGTCCCTTCTCGCTGAGATGCACCGTGTCGTACATGACAGCACTCACGCCACCGTGTTCGGCGATGGCTGCGTTCCATTCGACAACCTTCACGCCGGGGTTCTCCCTCGCGAGTGCGTCGAGCTCGGCGTTGATCGCCCTGGCCTCATCAGCCCGGGAATCACCGGTCAACAGGTCGGTGATGCCGTTGTTGATCTCCACGAGGTATCGGCACCCGACGTCGTCGAGAAGATCGAGAATCTCCTGGACACTTGCTTTCGTCTGTTCCGCCGGAACGCGTTGGAGAGCATCGTTGGTGCCGATGTTGATCACCGCGGCGCTGGGGTGAGACGCTGCGATGACTTTCACCTCGGCGATGATTTCGTCCGACCGCGCCCCGAACTTGCCCATGACCTCGACGGTGTACTCATCGCCGAGGCCTGCCGACAGGCGTTCCCTCGAGAGGCCGGTGATCGAGTCGCCGATGAGAGCGACCTTCGGGCCGCTCGTGCCACACGCGGCGCCTGCCAGCGCAGAGGCGATCACCACTGAGAGGAGGCCGAGACGCACAGGCGAACGTTATCGAGGGCCGAATCTCGCCGGGTGATCGTTAGACGTACTCCCTGAACCAGCCCTTGAGGACAGCGCGGTAGGCGGCGTCGTAGCGGTCGTACTGCGAGCGCAGTTCCTGGCCCGGCCACGAAGACGGCAACAACTGGGTTGGCAGGAGCGGATCGGCTTGAAACTGGCGGAGCACCGACGCGCTGAGGACGAAGCCTTCGGCAAGCTTCGACCGGTCGCCTTCTTCGAGCGGACCGATCAACCGGCCCATCGAGTGACGGAGGTTCGTCGCTTCACTCGCCCACCCGTCGAGGTCCCACAGACGCTGTGCAAGGGCGACAGCGTCACTGACGGGTTCGGAGACAAACCAGACGACCTCGCCGTTGGCGCTCGATCCGGCGTCGTCGTCGGGAAGGTTGTCGGGCCGGAGCCACACGCCCTCGCGCAGCTCAGCCAATCGTTGGCGGGCGAGCTCGCCGCGCAGCGCGGCGCGATCGCTGGCTGCTCGGCGCTGCTCGGTGCCGGTGACGGCGTGGATCCACGATCCGTCCCAGTCGCGGGTCTCGGCCATCCGGCTCGCTGTCTGGTAAGCGCGGCGACGGAGCAGTGATTGGCTGCTCAGCTCGTACCTTCCGTCCTTCATCGTCAGTTCGCCCGCTGCGGTCAGGCGGGAGAGCGCGGTCCTCGTGGTCCCCTCGGTGATCCCGAACAGGTCGGTGGTCCCGACGAGGCGCCGCGGTGAGAGCCGAGGTGGGTCGCTCCCCAGAAGCACCGACAGGATCACCGAGCGTGCCGTGAGAACCCGCCCATTACCGAATGTTGACACGTGTATCAGTTTCGTATTGCCTTGATGGCATGGCAAGCCTTTCGGCCCGACCGGCGAGTCGCGCAGTGCCGCTCCACCGCGTCGACAGTTTGGTGCCGAGCGAGGACCTACTCCCCGACGTGCTCCCGACTGAACGACTGACGGTATCGGGCAAACCGGTTCCGGCGATTCGCTCGGAGCTTCGACGCATCGACAACGCTCGCAATGCCGGCAGCGTGATCCTGTGTTGGGTCCACGCCGCAGCCACCATCGGTGCTGCCGCGTGGCTGGCGAGCCCGCTGGGCTACGCGCTCGCCGTCATCATGATGGGTCCCGTCTTCGCTCGCTTCGCGATCCTCGGACACGAGGCGGCGCACAAGCTGCTGTTCACCGACAAGGCGACCAACGACTTCGTGGGGAAATGGCTCCTGGCGTCTCCGGCCTTCGTGCCGTTCTCGCTGTACCGGCGCAGCCATTTCGCGCATCACAAGGAGGAGTTCGGTCCCAACGAACCCGACCTCGCGTTCTACGTCGGCTATCCCGTTGACCGACGCCGTTTGCGACGTCGGTTGGTTCGCGACGCCGTAGGTATTTCTGGCTGGAAGAACCTCAAGGCGCTCCTCATCGCGCTCACAAAGCCGGCGGCTCGGCCGGTCGCGATGCCGATCGCCTGGGCGCAGCTCGGACTGATCGCGGCGTTCACGACTGCCGGCCGTCCCGAGCTGTATGTCCTCCTGTGGATCGTTCCCTGGATGACGTCATGGCGCGTCCTGAACCGACTGCGCGCCATCGCCGAGCACGGTGGAATGGAAGCGAGCAAGGACCGTCGGCGCACCACCCACCACGTTCGCCAGTCCCGACTTGCGGGGTTCTGGATCGTGCCGTTCAACACTGGTTGGCACCTCGCCCACCATGTCGACATGGGAGTGCCCTGGCGCAATCTCCCGCTACTCCACGAGGAGCTCGTGACCGCCGGCTGGGTCGTACCCCAGCTCGAGTACCCGACCTACCGGTCTCTCTGGCGCGACGCTGCGTCGGGCACCGGAGGTGGCGGCATCATGTTGCCGTGAGCGGCCACCCTGTCCACCCCGGGCATCCCGAGAGCGAACCGGCGTGGAAGGGCGTGACCGCCGGAGAGTCGCGCTGGGCGGCATCGATCGCCCTGCTGGTCGCGATCATCTGCCAGGTCTCGCTCCCCACCGAGTTCACCCGAACGCGATGGTTGATCCCGGGAATCGAGCTGGGCCTGCTGGTCTGGTCGGTCCTGATCAACCCGTCACGTCTCGATCGTCATTCGACGGCGCTCCGGCGGGTGAACCTGGCGATGATCGGCCTGCTCACCCTGGCCAACGGCCGGTCAGCGTGGAACCTGGTACTCCACCTTCTCGACGGAGAGGAAACGAGCGCCACGCGAATCCTCGCCTCGGGACTTGCGATCTGGATGACCAACGTCATCGCATTCGCCCTCTGGTACTGGGAGTTCGATCGGGGCGGACCGGGCCGCAGGAGCCAGGGAGTCCGCGACGAGCCGGACCTCTTGTTTCCGCAGATGCAGGTTCCCGAGCTAGCCCCGGCAGACTGGGAGCCGGAGTTCGTCGACTACCTGTTCGTGTCCTTCACCAACTCGACGGCGTTCAGCCCCACCGACGTGATGCCGATGACCCAGTGGGCGAAGCTCACGATGATGGTTCAGTCGATGCTCTCGTTCGTGGTGGTGATCCTGGTGGTGGCCCGGGCGGTCAACGTGCTCGGTTGACTGCGACCCCGGCTCACCCCTCGGTCGTCGGTTCGAAGTCCAAGGCCAGCGAGTTCATGCAGTAGCGCTGGCCGGTCGGGTTGGGCCCGTCGTCGAAGAGGTGGCCGAGGTGTGAATGACAGTTGGCACATCGCACCTCGACACGGATCATCCCGAAGCTTCGATCCTCGACCAGTTCCACGGCGTCGGTGCTCAATGCCTCGTAGAAGCTCGGCCAGCCGGAGCCCGACTCGTACTTGGTCTCCGACGAGAACAACTCCTGCCCGCAGGCTCCGCACAGGAACTTCCCGTCGCGCTTCTCACTCAGCAGCGCCCCGGTCCAAGCCGGTTCGGTGCCGTGCTCGCGCAACACCCGGTACTGCGCGGGGGTCAGCTTCTCGCGCCACTGCTCATCAGTCAGGGATTCGTGATCTGTCATGGCGCAAGTTTGGCCCGCTGCGACGGTGTCGCGCGGTCGGAGCGTCGTGGCCGCAGCGGTGCTCCTCCGGCTGGTCGTCACCTGCTGGAGTCAGGCCTACACGCCGTTGAACTTCCAGTGCCATGACTCACGAGGGGTGTCTTCCACGAATCCGAAACGCCCGGCATTGGCCCTCATCCACGCGAGGGCAGAGCTGTCGAGGTCGAGGTCCAACGCGAGTCCGAGGCCGTGAGCGCTCGTGCCGGGCTTCGCTGCGAGGCCACCTTGGCTGTAAAGCCCTTTGCGCCGAGCGACGTCGACCTGAGCGTCGTAGCTGCGATAGGAGTCCGTGACCCCGATGTCGACGCCCTCGGCCTCGGCGGCAGAACGCAGCTTCAGGAAGGCAGATGCCGCAGGCGGTGAGAGACGGTGCGAGCCGATCCCGATCGACGTCAGCGCTTCGTCAGGTAGCCGTCCGTTCTCGTACAAACCTTCGAGGTTGGCGACGGCACGCGACGAGGCGATGGTCGGCGACGACGCAGCGTACGCCCGGCTCGCATCGCCGACTGACATCGACGCGGTGGTTCGGCCGAGAGTCACCCTGCCGATGCTCGCGTCCGCGCTCCCCGACGTGAGCCCAGCCAGAAGTCCGATCGGGAGCCCGGCCGAGGTGTCCCCGGAGGAAGTCGACGAGGCCCCGAGTTGCCCAGCAGCCCCGAGGGCGTCGGCCAGAACGCTGTCGAACGCCGCCCCCGACGCCGAGGTGCTGCTCGTCGATGCGAACGTGCCCGTCGACACAGTCGCCGGTTCGAACCGGGACACGATGGCGTTGATTCGCGCTTGGACGTCGACGGGAATCGTCACCGAGCCCTATCGGCAGGTGCCCAGGACGTTTGAACGAATCAGGCGGTCGGGCAGGTGACGCTGAGGTAGTCGATGTTGATGTACTCGCGGTCCGTTGACCGGTACGCCAACGTCACCTGATGGGTACCCGCACTCATCGACACCGACAACGGAACCGTGTCCGCATACCGGTTCCACGCGGTCGTCGAACCAGCACCCACCGACCCCACCCGCACCCCGTCGA
>JAIBBP010000050.1 GCA_019694615.1 Microthrixaceae bacterium
GGTTCGCTTGCCCGAACCCTCTCGGATCCGGCGTGCTCCTGGTCCGTTTCCTTCTCACCGCACAGGGATGCCCCATGGCCAACGACAAGCGAGTTCACGTGACGCTCGAGTGCACCGTCTGCAAACGGCGCAACTACATCACGAACAAGAACAAGAACAACCAGCGTGAGCGCATCGAGCTCAAGAAGTACTGCAAGTGGGACCGCACGCACACCGTGCACAAGGAGACCCGCTAGCCGCCGAGCCCGGCGAATCCCCGGGTTCGGTCGACCCGGCCGCTGCTAGGCTGCCGGACGGCCTCGGGCCCCGAGGGCAGTAGCTCAATTGGTAGAGCAACGGTCTCCAAAACCGTAGGTTGGGGGTTCGAGTCCCTCCTGCCCTGCTCCGCCGAGCGTTGCCGGCTTCGGCGAGCGACCGGCGACAGCACTCCGCACCATCAACGGGCACCATCAACGGGTAGTGATCACGACATGGCAATGAACCGAGAACAGAAGCGTGCGATGCAGCGTGCCGGCCAGCTGGCCGCCGACGGCACGCCGGTCCGAGAGCGTCGTGAACCGACGACTCGACCGAAGGGCGAGCGCACGACGCCAGCGCAGTTCTTCCGCGAGGTCGTGTCGGAGATGAAGAAGGTCGCCTGGCCGACCCGTGCCGAGACGATGCGGCTGTCGCTGATCGTCTTCGTCGCCATCGTCATCCTCGGGGCGTTCATCTTCGCGATCGACCTCGGTTTCGGTCAGCTCACCGACTTCCTGTTCCCCTCGCCCTCCGACCTTTCCAGCGCTGCCACACATTCCGTGGTGAGCCTGATCACCTGAATCGAGCCATGAGCCAGACCGACCAGTACTCCGAACCGAGCGAGTCCGATGCTGCCCCGACCGCCGAGGACGTCCTGACCAACGACGTCGCTCCCGAGGCCGTCACGTCCGAAGACGTTGAGCCGGTGGACGCGGAAGCGCCAGCGGCCGGCGGTGCGGAGGAGCCGAACGAGGACGTCGAGGCGATCGGCGAGGACGAGCTGCTCGAGGCGCCGGTGCGCCCGGTGAGCCCCTACGACAAGCCCGGTCGCTGGTATGTCCTGCACTCGCAGTCCGGCTACGAGAACAAGGTCCGCCAGAACCTCGAAGCGCGTACCCGATCCATGAACATGGAGGAGCGGATCTACGAGATCGTCATCCCGATGGAGGACGTCCAGGAGATCCGCAACGGCAAGAAGGTCGTCGTCCAGAAGAAGATGTTCCCCGGCTACCTCCTGATCCGCTGCGAACTCGACGACGACTCGTGGTACGTGATCCGCAACACACCCGGCGTCACCGGGTTCGTCGGTGCCGGCAACAAGCCGTCGCCGCTGCGCCGTCGCGAGGTCGAGGCACACCTCTCGGTCAAGGAAGCCGACGACGAGACGCCAACCCGTCGCTCCAAGCCCGTCAGCGACTACGAGCTCAACGAGTCGGTGCGCGTCAAGGAAGGCCCGTTCGCCGACTTCAGCGGCCAGATCATCGAGATCAACACCGACCAGCTCAAGCTCAAGGTGCTCGTCAACATCTTCGGCCGCGAGACCCCCGTCGAGCTCGAGTTCAGCCAGGTCGCCAAGCTCTAGCACCAGCCGGTCTTGCCCGGCTCCGCAACGCTCGGGCAGACTCTCACGTTCTCATTTCCAGGAAAGAAGTAGATCAATGGCCAAGAAGAAGGTCGTCGCCGTCGTCAAGATCCAGATCCCCGCGGGTGGTGCCACGCCCGCGCCGCCGGTCGGCACCGCTCTCGGCCCGCACGGCCTGGCGATCATGGACTTCTGCAAGGAGTACAACGCCCGGACCGAGGCGCAGCGGGGCACGATCATCCCCGTTGAGATCACCGTCTATGAGGATCGCACCTTCTCCTTCATCACCAAGACGCCGCCGGCGCCAGTGTTGATCCGCGAGGCCGCCGGTATCGCCAAGGGTTCCCAGACGCCGGGCAAGGGCGTCGCCGGTCGCATCACCGCCGAGCAGGTCGCCGCGATCGCGACGACCAAGCTGCCCGACCTCAACACCGACGACCTCGAAGCGGCGAAGCTGCAGATCGAGGGCACTGCCCGTTCGATGGGCATCCGCGTCCAGGGCTAGTCACCGTTTCGGCGTCGCAGCGCCACAGTTCGTATCAACCGGTACCGGCGGAAGACCTCGCCGTCGGACCTGAGCAACGAGGGAGCCGTCATGGCGAAGGGTAAGAAGTACGTCGACGCGACGAAGCGATTCGATCGCGAACAGTTGCACTCCGGCCAGGAGGCGCTCGAGCTGGCCAAAGGCCTCTCGAACCGGAACTTCGACGAGACGGTCGAAGTGGCGATTCGCCTCGGAGTCGATCCCCGAAAGGCGGATCAGATGGTGCGTGGCACCGTTGCGCTCCCGTCGGGATCGGGCAAGGCCGTTCGTGTCGCGGTATTCGCCGTGGGCGACGCCGCCCGCGAGGCGGAAGCCGCAGGAGCCGAGTTCGTCGGTGCTGAGGATCTTGCGGCACAGATGGAAGGCGGCATGCTCGACTTCGACGTCACCATCGCCACCCCCGACCTCATGCCGCTCGTCGGTCGCCTCGGTCGGGTGCTCGGCCCCCGTGGCCTGATGCCCAACCCCAAGACCGGCACCGTCACCAACGACGTCGGCAAGGCCGTCGAAGAGTTCAAGGGCGGCAAGGTCGAGTACCGCACCGACCGCAACGGCAACGTGCACGTTCCGCTCGGCAAGGTCAGCTTCGAGGTCGCCGACCTCTTCGCGAACCTCGCAGCGGTGCTCGAAGAGCTCCAGCGGGCCAAGCCCGCAGCAGCCAAGGGCAAGTACTTCCGCAAGATCACCGTCGCGACCACCATGGGTCCCGGCATCAAGGTCGACACGGCGCGCGGCGCCGAGTAGCCAGTTCTTTCGCCCGGCACCGGCCGGGCTCCGCTCCGGGTCCCACCCCCGGCACAGATCGCGCCGGTCATCCGGCGCTCATGTTCGCTCGCCGCAGACATCCGGTGTGCCGACCTCGCCTCGGGCGTGGGGAGCACCGAAGGGAGCCGTCGAAAGACGCCCGCCTGACGAGGTGAACGCCTTGATCCCAGGGACGTTCGCGCGGTTCGCGAGCGTCCCTGTCGCATCTTCGGGCCCCGGTCCGACGGAGCGGTGGGGGCAGCCGTTCACCCATCGGTGAGCGGTCCACACACCAAACCATCCGGAAGGAGGTGCAGAACATGGAGAACCCACGACCCGACAAAGTCGCAGTCGTCGAGGAGGTTCGCGGCAGGCTCGAAGGAGCCGACGCCGTGCTCCTCACCGAGTACCGCGGCCTGAAGGTCACCGAGCTGGGAGCGCTGCGGTCCGCGATGCGGTCGGCCGGTGGCGAGTACAAGATCTACAAGAACACGTTGGTCCGTCTCGCTGCTCGTGAGCTCGGCATCGATCTCGACGACGTGCTCGTCGGCCCGACGGCGCTCGCCTTCGTTTCGACGAAGACGGACGGCTCGCCCGGCGACATTGCTTCGGTGGCCAAAGCGGTGCAGGACTTCTCGAAGGGCCAGCCGTTGCTGGTCCTCAAGGGGGGCCTGCTCGGAGACAAGGTCCTCGACTCCGACGGTGCGAAGGCCCTTGCCTCGCTGCCGACGGCTTCGGAGGTCTACGCCCGCCTCGCCGGCGCGGTCAACGGCAACGCCCGTGGTCTCGCCAGTGTCATCAGCGGTG
>JAIBBP010000093.1 GCA_019694615.1 Microthrixaceae bacterium
GCTCAACCGGTACGCCGACAGCGTCATCGCGAAGGTGCGCTAACCCGCCCAGACGGGGTGGCCGACGCCATTCTAGGAGAGGTTGAGGACGAGACGGGCGACGAGATCCTGACCGAAGCCGGTGAGGATGGCGAGGTAGAGCAGCCCCGTCGCGGCCATGACGGCCGAGTAGGCCCGCTCGTTGAGCGCGGCGCGGGTGACGAAACACAGCACGATGGTCGTGATCGTGCACGCGACCCAGAACCAGCCGAGCATCCCACCCCAGCCGTCGTCGATGGTTCCGTTGAGCACGGAGATCATGCCGGTCGGCAACAGCATCACCAGCAGCTCGAACGGCCAGATCCAGGTGAGGACCCTGACGAGCTCGAGCAGAGGGCGCCGCGGCAGCCCGGGCTGGGTCAAATACCAGTGGCCCAACAGCATCCCGTCGGTCACACAACCGAGGAACGCGGTGCCGACGAGAACGCGGGCGAGTTGCAACCATGCAGGGTCCCCGGCGTCGATTCCTGCGGCAACCAGCCCGACGAGGCCGACCGCCGGCGCGACGAGATCCAGTGTCGGCGGGAACTCGGGCACCGACTCGTCGAACAGCTGCTCCTCCCGTTCGATGCCGGTCATCTCGACGACTCGCGCCGAGCGGGCCTGCACCTGCTCCCGCTGGTGCAACACGCCTGCCTTGCGTCGCTGCCAGCTGACGACCAGTGCCACAGCGCAGGCGACTGCCACGGCGATGCCTGAGATCTCCCGGACCCACACGAGGTTGTACCGGAAGCCGGCGACGACCGCGGCGACGGCCATCAGGCCGAACACGCCGCGGAGCAGCCAGCCGTAGCCAATGCCGACTTCGCGCCGCCGCGACGTGACCCAGAGGAAGAAGAGACCGCCGACCGACCATTGGAGTAGGACCGTCGCGGCGTCGAGGTTCAACATGACCGCAGGCAGGCTAGCCCTGACCATCTGCCGCCCCTCTCGTTCGGTGACGACGTCACGAGTTCGTATTCGTTTGCAATACACTGGGCCGGTGGCCGGTCTGTTCGACCTCGACCTCCTCGATGATGTGGACCCGTTCGAGATCGACCGCCAGGTCGCCCACCTGTTCAAACCCCCGGCCCCGGCATCGAGGACATCTATGCCGAATGGCAATCCGACCCGCTCTTCTACCCGGCCACACCACCGGCGCACTCGCTGATGGTCGCGGAAGTCGCCGGTTCCGTGCGCGTCGTACCGCTCGCTCCGCCAGATTCCGGAGCGAACAGCAAGTGTCGCCCCATCGGTTGCCACCTCGCAGCCGCCCACCTCGTCGCCCACTATCGGGAGGATCGATGACCAGCGAGAAGCGAACTCGAGAAGACGAGTCCCAGTTCTACGCCAACCCCGAGAACCAGACGCCTCTAGGGCCTGCTCGGCGGCGAAAGCGTTCCAACCTGACCGAGATGGTGCCGGTTCGGTTCCCGCCCGAAACTCTGGAGGAGGTCCGACGGCTCGCCGCTGCCGACGATCGCTCGGTGTCGAGCTGGATCCGCCGTGCCGTGGAGCACGAACTCGAGCAGCAGACAGGCTAGGGCCGGCGCGCGATTGGTCCCAGTTGTGGCCGGACCAGCGACTACCCCACCGCCGCCAACGAGTGGTCGGCCTCGTTGAGCGGCAACGGGCCGTCTACTGTTGCGACGACGATGTCCTCCAATCGGAACCCGAACCGACCGGGAAGGTAGATCCCCGGTTCCACCGAATAGCAATGGCCGGCCTCGATCCGGTCGGTGTTGCCGACGACCATGTAGGGGTCCTCGTGTTCCTCGACACCGATGCCGTGGCCAGTGCGGTGGATGAAGTACTCGCCGTACCCACCGTTCTCGATCACGTCACGACACGCTCGATCGACGTCCTCGCATCGAACTCCCACTCGTCCGGCAGCGACCCCAGCGGCCTGCGCTTCGTGGAGCAGTCCGTAGATCTCGGCGACCTCGGCGGGGATCGCGCCGGTCCAGACGCAACGGGTGATGTCGGAGCAGTAGCCGACACCCCACTCGTCGAACATCGTGCCGCCGAAGTCGCAAAGCACGACCTCGTCGGGCCCGATGATCCGTGACCCGGCCTCGTGATGCGGACTGGCGGCGTTGGGTCCCGCCGCGACGATGGCGAAGTTCACTCGGTGGTGACCGGCTTCGACGATCCGTCGCCCGAGATCCGCGGACACCTCCGCCTCGGTGCGACCGATGAGTCCTATGTGACCGGCCTGGAGGTCAGAGGCGATGGCGTCGACGGCGGCACCGGCCCGGCGCAGCATCGCGATCTCGTGGTCGTCCTTGACAGCTCGCAGCGGACCGGTCACCTCGTTGGAGCGGACGAACACCGTGTCGGACAGGCGGTCCTGCACCTCGATGAGGAACCGGGCCCACGTTCGGTCCCCGAACGCGACCTTCCGAGCGCCACCTACTCGGTCGACAACAAGGCCGATCGGATCGTCGGTCTCACCCCAGGGCACGACATCGAAATGGTCGCGTGGCGCAACCCGCGGGGCTTCGAGTGCCGGAACGATCAGCGAGCAGGCGTCTCGGGTGACCACCGCCATCGTCACCCGCTCGAGTGGCATCGCCTCGTAACCGGTCAGCCACGGAAGGTCCGGGCCGACCGACACCATCAATGCGTCGACACCCAGCTCGTCGAGCCGGGCGCGAACCCGTCCGATTCGTGCCGCGAACGGAGCGCCGCCGTCGCTCTCAGCCAGGTTCATCTCAACCCTCTCAACCCGTCGATGGACACGCTGTTGCGATCGTCCCAATATCTCTCGATGCCGTCGGGGCCCTTGCGTTCCGCCCACTCGGAGAGCGTCTCGCGCTCCCCCGCGTAGTCCATGAACGGAATGGAGTAGCCGCACGAACTCCGGACGATGTCGATGTCGAGCCTGACGACCGAGCGGGCACCGGGAGGCAGCGGCGACCACGGTTGCGCCGCGTGGGCGAACCCGGGGTCGTCGTGCAGGACCGCCGAGCCACGGCCGTACAGGCGCAGGATGCGGGGCCGTCCCTCGAACGCGCAGAACATGATCGTGAGCCGCGTGTTCTCCCGAAGGTGGGCGATCGTCTCGATGCCCGAGCCGGTGAGGTCGAGGTAGGCGACGGTCCGGTCGTCGAGGACGCGGAATGTGTCGTAGCCCTTGGGCGACACGTTGACGTGCCCGCCACCGGGGGGTGCTGTCGCCACGAAGAACATGTGCTGCTCGCCGATCCAGCGACGATGTTCCTCGGAGATGGAGTCGTACTCCCTACCCATCAGTGACCGGACCCATCAGCAGCGCCTCACCGGACCGCACTCGTGGGCGCGGCGGCCTCCGACGCCTGACGGGCGTGGTAGCTGGACCTCGTCAGCGGCGACGACTCGACGTGGCCGATCCCGAACCCCTCACCGATCTCCTTCCACCGTTCGAAGTCGTCGGGAGCCCACCACCGCTCGACGGGAAGGTGATGCGAGGTCGGGCGGAGGTACTGGCCGATCGTCACGATCTCGACGCCGACTGCGGCAAGGTCGGCGAGCGTCTGCACCACCTCGTCGAACGTCTCGCCCATGCCGGCGACGAAACCCGACTTCGTGGTGAGCCCTGCGGCCTTGGCTCGCCCGAGGACCGACAGGCTCCGGGCGTAGGACGCCGACGGTCGGACGGCGCGTTGAAGGCGCGCAACCGTTTCGATGTTGTGGTTCAGCACCTCGGGCCGCGAATCGAACACCGCTTGCAGGGCTCGCTCGTCACCGCGAAGGTCGCTGATGAGGGCCTCCACCGACGCGCCGGGAACCCGCTCGTGGATCGCGTCAATGGTCGCCGCAACGTGGGCCGCGCCGCCGTCGGACAGGTCGTCGCGGGCGACCATCGTGAGGACGGCGAATCGCAGACCCATCGTTGCGACGGCGTCGGCGACACGTCGGGGTTCGTCGGGGTCGAGCGGGAGCGGCTTGGACGTGTCGACCAGGCAGAACCCGCACGCCCGGGTACACCGCTCGCCGCACAGCATGAACGTCGCTGTTCCGTCGGACCAGCACTCGCTCAGGTTGGGGCACCCGGCCTCCTCGCACACGGTGACGAGCCCCGAGTCGCGCAGTGTCGAACGGACGCGGAGTACGTCGGCGTCGAGCCGCACCTTCGCCCGCATCCATTCGGGCTTGTGGTCGGTGATCGGAACGTGTTCGCTGACACCGGCTTCGGCGAGGCGGCCGAGCAGCCGGAGACTCGTGCCGTCGGACTGCGGCCGAAGGACGGAGCGATCGGACTGCGGCCGAAGGACGGAGCGATCGAACTGCGTCGTGTGAGACGAGTAGCGGACGGTCGCGCCGGGACCCTCGCCGCGGCTGAAGGGCGCAAGGTCGGTGTCAGTCGCCGATGCTCGCCATACGACATCGGCGCGATCGACGTCGCTCCCCTGGCTGAACCGCTCGATCGCCCGGGCGACGACAGCGTCCACCACCTCACGCATCGTCGCATCGACACCCTCGGCGCGTAGCGAGGTCACCGGCTTGTCGGCGATACCGCACGGAACGATGTGACCGAACATCGCCGGGTCGGGGTCGACATTGAGCGCGAACCCGTGCATCGACCGTCCGCGGGCGATCTTCACGCCGACTGCTGCGATCTTGCGAGGCCGGAGACCGTCGGCGTCGAGCCACACCCCGGGTGATCCGTCGACGATGCCCGCACTGGGCAGACCGAGGTCGGCCAACGCGTCGATCAGGAGCCCCTCGATGTTGAGAACATGCTCGCGGGTGGACGGCATCTCACCGGACGCGTGATCGGCAAGCGTGAGGATCGGATATCCGACGAGTTGGCCCGGGCCGTGGTAGGTCACGTCGCCGCCGCGGTCGGCGCGCACCATCGTCGCTCCCACGTCGTGTGGGTCGACCAGCACGTGCGCAGCGTCGGCGCGCACGCCCAGCGTGTAGGTGTGCGGGTGTTCCAGCAGGAGGAGATAGTCCTCGGTGGTGCCGGCGAACAGCGCCCGCTGGAGAGCGAGCGCGTCGTGGTACTCGACGCGGCCCAGCCAGCGGACGCGAAGGCTCACTTAGGACACCCTCGCTGTTCCCGTGCTCACAGTTCAGCCGACCAATCGCGGGTCTCGAGGATCTCCTTGATGCGCCCGACGAACGCTGCGGCGTACGCGCCGTCGAACGCACGGTGATCCCAGCTCAAGGTGAGGTTTCCGACCGAGTGGATCGCGATCGACTCCGAGCCGTCCGGCAGCTCCACCACCACCGGGCGGCGCTTGACTCCGTCGGTCGACAGGATCGCGACCTGCGGCTGGTTGATGATCGGCGCGACCATCAGCGTGCCGTAGCTCCCGGAGTTGGAGATGGTGAACGTGCCGCCGTTGAGGTCGTCTGGTGACAGCTTCTTGTGGCGGGCGCGGGAGGCAAGATCGTTGATCTCGCGGGCGATGGCCCGCAAGCGCTTGCCGTCGGCGCCCTGGATCACCGGGGCGAGCAGGCCCTCGAAGTTGAGGTCGACGGCGATCGACAGGTTGACCGCGTGGTGAACGATCAGGTCACGCTCACCGACGGTCGCGTTCATGTGAGGAAACTCGGCGAGCGCGTCGATGACTGCACGCGAGATGAACGGAAGGTAGGTGAGCGAGAACCCTTCCTCGGCCTTGAACTGTTCCTTGGCCGCGCGTCGGGCGCGTTCGACGCCTTCGTAGTCGACGTCGATCGCGGTGATGACATGGGGCGAGGTGGCCAGGGAGCGCACCATGTGTTCGCCGGTGCGCAGCCGAATGTTGCTGAGTGGAACGATCGAGTCGCCCTGACCGGCCATGACCGGGGCAGGAGGCGCTGCCGGGGTAGCGGCCGGAAGCGGCGCCGGCGCTGCAACCGACGCTCCCCCCGACACAGGGGCCGATTGCGGGGCCGGGGCACCGGCGGCCCGGCCGTCGAGCACGCCGAGCACGTCCTCACGAGTGATCCGCCCACCGACGCCGGTTCCGGTGATCGTCGACGGGTCGAGCTGGTTCTCCTCGATGAGTCGACGCACCAGCGGTGACAGAAGGACGCCTCCGCCTTCTCCGTCGCTCACGGCGGGGGTCGGCACAGGAGCGGGAGCCTGCGCAGGAGTGGGCGCGTCGGGGATGGGCGGCGGGGTCGCAGCCTCGGGCACCGCTGGGGCGGCAGCAACAGGTGCCGGTGCGGCCTCCGGAGCCGGGGCCGCCTCCGGTGCCGGCGCATCGCCCCCGCCGGTCGGCGAATCGGAGAGCACTACGAGCAGTGTGCCGACGTCGACCGTCTCACCCTCGGGAACCTTGATCTCGGCGACGTAGCCCGCTGCGGGCGAAGGGACCTCGGAGTCGACTTTGTCGGTCGACACCTCGAACAGCGTCTCGTCCTCCTCGACGCGATCGCCCACCTGCTTGAACCACTTGGTGATCGTGCCCTCGGTGACCGACTCTCCGAGCTGTGGCATCACGATGTCAGCCATGGCTGAGTCCCTTCCTCGCCGGGAGGCGGTGGTGAGCCCATCGCTCGCCACTCGGGGAACCAGGCAGCGCCTCCCGGAACATGTCTGCAACCTGTCTGGCCCACGCTAGCGCCCTTCTCACCCTCCCCGTTCCCGAGAGTCCCGCCCGCCGGGCCACCGCTCCGGAACTCGGGGGCACTTACACGGACGGGTCGCGAAATCCCCCAAGGTTCGAGGACGGAGGAAGCACACTGATTCCATGCGAGCCCGCCACGCCACCCCCGACCACCCCACTCCCCCATTCGACGACGTGGCCGGCACCCTTCACCTCGTCGACCTACTCGAGCGTGCTCCGAGGCCCGCGCTTCAGATCATCTGGCGCCGCCCGGGCGCGTCGGTCGTCGAACTTCAGGCCCAGCGGTGACCATGGTGATCGCTGAGCCTGAAGTTCGAGAGGCAGCGAAAAGCTCAGTGCAGTGAGCGCCCGGTCAACGCGATGACGGTTTCGCCGAACAGCTCGCTCATCGACGGGTGCGGCTGGATGAGCGCGGCGAGCTCGTCGACGGTGGCCTCCCAGTTGACCGCGAGGTAGCCCTGGCCGAGTTGCTCGGTCACCCACGGCCCCACCATGTGGACGCCGAGGATCTTGCCGCCGCTACCGTCGGGGCGTTTCTCGGCGATGACCTTCACCAGACCGTCGGTCTCGCCGAGGATCACGGCGCGGCCGTTGCCGATGAACCGGTGCTTGTTGGTGACGACCTCGTAGCCGGCCTCCTTGGCCGACTCCTCGGTGTAGCCGGCGAAGCTGACCTCGGGGTGGCAGTAGATGGCCCACGGGACCTTGCCGTAGTCGACCGCAGCCGGGTTTTCGCCGAGGATGTCCTTGATGGCGTTGATGCCCTCGATGAACCCGATGTGGGCGAGCTGCGGCGTGGCGATGCAATCGCCGATCGCCCACACCCCCGGCTCGCCGGTACGGCAGTGCTCGTCGACCTCGAAGAACCCGCGTTCACTCACGCTGACCCCGGTACCGTCGGCGACGACGCCGTTGGCGACCGGCGCGCGACCCACCGACACCACCACGATGTCGACGTCGAGTGTCTCCTCACCGAACGCGACCGAGGTGCCGCCATCGGGACGGGGTGTGTGCCCGGTGACGGACACCCCGGTGCGAATCGTCATGCCCTTCTTCTTGAAGGAACGCTCCACGATGGCCGCCGCATCCTTGTCACAACCGGGGAGGATCTTCGGCAGGCCTTCGAGGATCGTGACCTCGGTGCCCATGTCGGCCAGCGTCGACGCGAACTCGCAGCCGATCGCCCCGCCACCGATGACGGCGGCCTTGGCCGGAAGCGTGCGAAGGTCGAGGAACTCGTCGCTCGTGAAGATGATGCGGCCGTCCGGGTCAAAGCCGGGAATGGTGCGTGGGACCGATCCGGTGGCGAGGATCACCGCGGTGCCGAGCAGGACGGCCGACGTGCCATCGTCGGCAACGACGTTCACCTGATGCGACGGACCGAGGGTGCCGACCCCGGCGTAGATGTCGACCTTGCGACCGCTCAGCAGCTGCTTGAGGCCACCCCACATCTGGTCGATGACCCGCTGTTTGCGGTCGACGGTGACCGACCAATCGATCTTGGGTTCGTCGACGTACACGCCGAACTCGGCGGCGTGGCGCACCGTACGGTTGACCGACGCCGACTCGAGCAGCTCCTTCGCCGGGATGCACCCGCGGTGAAGGCAACTCCCGCCGACTTTGTCCTTCTCGACGATCGCGATCTTCAGCCCGGCGCTGGCGCCGTACAGCGCGGCGGCATAACCGCCCGGGCCTCCGCCGATGATGACGACGTCGTAGTGGGCTGGGGGGTTCTGTTCCACGGGAAGTCCTTCGACGGAGGTGCGGTGCTCCGATGCTAGACCCGCGCCAAGACCGTCGATCGCGTGTCGCCCCTATCTCGCGAGGACGAACTGCGTCACGGCGGCGGCGACGATCAGCACACCACAGATGACGGCCAGGGTGATCAGCATTCGGGTACTCACAGTCGGCAAGGTTACGGTGGCCGGTACCCCACGATCGAGACAGGAGTCCCATGCGCGACGCAGTCGGCAACATCAACTCGGTGCTCGTCCTCGGCGGCGCGTCGGAGATCGCCACCGAGACGGTGAAGCTGTTGGCCAGTCGGCGTTGCCGTCGAGTCGTGCTCGCCGTACGCGACACGGCCAAGGTCGCCGACCTGCTCGACGAGCATCGGGCGCTCGGCATGGAGGCCACAGCGGTCACGTTCGACGCCGCTGACACGCACTCCCATCAGAAGGTGATCGACGGCGTGTTCGCAGACGGTGACATCGACGTCGTCATCTCGGCGTTCGGGGTGCTCGGCAACCAGGACCTCTTCGACGACGACCCGGCCGCAGCGGCCGACGCCGCTGTCGTGAACTTTGCCGGTCAGGTCTCCGCTCTCACAGCGGTGGCCGCCGCAATGAAGCGACAGGGTCACGGCGACATCGTGGTGCTGAGCTCGGTTGCCGGCGAGCGGGTCCGCAAGGACAACGCCGTGTACGGAGCGACCAAGGCGGGGCTGGACGGATACGCACAGGGCCTGGGCGACCGCCTCGCCGGCACCGGCGTGCGAGTCATGATCGTGCGCCCGGGTTTCGTGCACACCCGCATGACCGAGGGTCTCGACCCCGCTCCCCTGTCGACGACCCCTGACAAGGTCGCCGCCGACATCGTCTCAGGCCTCGACAAGGGAGCCGCCGTCGTGTGGTCGCCGGCACCGCTGCGCTACCTGTTCACCGTGCTGCGACACCTGCCTCGCCCGGTATGGCGCATCGTGTCGAACCGTTAGGACGATCCGAGGGACCCGAAGCCATGGACATCGCAATCACCGGCTCCTCCGGGCTCATCGGATCGGCTCTGACCGACGGACTCCGGGCGCAGGGCCACCGGGTGCTCCGGGTCGTTCGCCGTCGCAGCGAGCACCCGGCGTCCGACGAGGCGCTCTGGGACCCGGAAACCGGAACCATCGACGCCGCGGCGCTGGAGGGTATCGATGCGGTCGTCCACCTCGCGGGCGAAGGCATCGGCGAGAAGCGGTGGACGCCTGATCAGAAGGACCGGATCCGCACCAGCCGCACGCGGGGCACCGCGCTCCTCGCTTCGACCCTCGCCGCGCTCGATCGCCCGCCGAAACGTCTGCTGAGCGGATCGGCAATCGGAATCTACGGCGACACCGGCCAGCGGGCGACCGACGAGACCGGACGGGTGGGCACCGGCTTTCTGCCGGACCTCTGTGTCGAGTGGGAAGCGGCGGCGGCACCGGCCAGCGATGCCGGCATCACGACAGCATTCCTCCGCACCGGCGTTGTTCTCTCGGCGAAAGGCGGAGCGCTCGCCAAACAGCTCCTACCGTTCAAACTCGGTCTCGGCGGGCGCAGCGGCAGTGGCCGTCAGTTCCTCAGCTGGATCACCATCGACGACCACGTAGCCGCCACGAGCTGGCTGATCGGCGACGGCACCGCAATCGCAGGTCCAGTCAACCTCACGGCACCGGAGCCGGTGACGAACGGTCAGTTCGCCAAGGCTCTCGGCCGGGCGCTGCACCGCCCCACATCGGTCATCCCCATGTTCGGGCCTCGGCTGCTCCTCGGCCGTGAGCTGGCCGACACGCTCCTCCTGGAAAGCCAGCGCATCGTTCCCGGTGTGCTGGAGCGTGAAGGGTTCACGTTCGCCCATCCCCGGCTGGACGAGGCGCTCGCGCACGTGCTGGCCTGAGCGCATGTCAACCAAACAGGTGTCGGTGAGCCGCTCGATAGCGGCGACCCCCGAGCAGATCTTCCGCGTCGTCTCCGACGCCTCGTTACACCACGTCATCGACGGATCCGGCACGGTGCGAGGAACAACCGGTAAGCCAGAACCCTTGAAACTCGGCTCCCGGTTCTCGATGCGCATGCGACTCGGGATCCCCTACGTCATGCCGAACACGGTCGTCGAGTTCGAGCAGGACCGTCGTATCGCGTGGGCACACTTCGGTGGGCACCGGTGGCGCTATGAACTCGAACCCCTCGACCCGGGCGCCGACGGTTCACCGCGCACGAACGTGACCGAGACGTTCGACTGGTCGACAGCACGGTCGAGGGGGTTCATCGAGTTGCTCGGGTGGCCAAAGCGCCACGTCCCGAACATGGAGCGAACGCTCGAACGGCTCGACGCCTTCGTCGTCAACCGGGCGAGCGCTCTGTAGGCCCGTGGAGACGAACGGGTCCGTCCGCCGCGTTGCCGCGTGGGACTTCGACGGCACGATCACCGAGCACGACACCCTGCTCGGGTTCCTCGAGTTCGTCGCGGGCCGCCGCGCGGTGCTGGCCGCTCTGGCGGCGGAGTCACCGCATTTGGTTCGCGGCATACGCTCGAGCACCCAGCGCAACGCAGCGAAGGAAGAGGTGCTCGGCAGGGTGCTGGGCGGTCGCAGCGAGCAGGACGTCACTGATGCAGGACGGCGCTACGCGCGGCAGTTGGCAAAGAAGTTCCGTCGTGAGTCACTCGACCGAATCGCCGAGCACCGCAGAAACGATCACGACCTGGTCATCGTCAGTGCTTCGCTCGTCTACTACCTCCGCCCCATCGCCGAGGACCTCGGATTCGACCATGTCATCGGGGTCGAGATGGAGGTCGGCCCCGACGGCATCCTCACCGGGGCGCTCACCACGCCGAACGTTCGGCGGGAGCACAAGGAGACCCGGCTGCGGGACTGGCTCGGTGACGAGCCGTTCGAGCTCTGGGCCTACGGCGACAGCTCAGGCGACGAGCAGCTCCTGGGAATGGCCCACCACCCCACCTGGGTGGGGCGGCGGGCACGGTCTTCGCCAACTAGTGGACGTAGGCGTTAGCCGATCACTTCGGTGGCATCCGAATGCCACCGTCCACCCGGATGTCCTGGGCGTTGATGTAGCTGTTGGTGATCAGTTCGAGCGCCAGCGAAGCGAACTCGGAGGCAACACCGAGACGGCGCGGGAACAGCACCGACTCACCGAGCTTCGCCTTGAACGCCTCAGCGTGCTCACCCTCGCCGTAGATCGGGGTGTCGATGAGGCCGGGGGCGATCGTGTTGACGCGGATGCCGGCGGCACCGAGGTCACGCGCGATCGTAAGCGTCATGCCGACGACACCGCCCTTGGATGCCGAGTAGGCAGCCTGGCCGATCTGACCGTCGTAGGCCGCGACCGAGGCGGTGTTGACGATGGCGCCGCGGCAACCGTCGGCATCGCCCTCGTTCGAGTTCATCGCCGAAGCGGCAAGACGAATGCAGTTGAACGTGCCGACGAGGTTGATCTCGATGACCCGACGGAAGATGTCGAGGTCGTGCGGCTCGCCGTTCTTGCCGATCGTGCGGCTTGCCCAGCCGATACCGGCGCAGTTGACGAGCGCCTTGAGCGGACCCATCTCGACCGCTGCGTCGACGGCAGCCTGAACCTGGTCGGTATCGGTGACGTCGGCGGCGACAAAGAGGCCACCGATCTCCTTGGCGAGCGCGTCGCCCTTCTCCTGTTGATGGCCGAGGTCCGCGACGACGACCTTCATGCCCTTCTCGGCGAGAAGCCGCGACGTGGCTTCGCCGAGACCCGACGCGCCACCCGTGACGATTGCTGATGCTCCGGTGATATCCATGGCCCGGCATCCTAGATGTTGGCCATCGAGACCAGACAGTCCGCAGAGCGGCTCGGAGGGCCGAATGTTGAAGTTCCTCGCCTGTCGGACCGATAGATGTCCCATGGCCCAGTTCCCCGACGATGCGGCATCCCGACGGCCGGCCGGCGGCTTCCCCGGCGGCCGAGTCCGGCTCCCGCGGCTCGACGGCGACCGCTCATCAGGACCACAGATCGACATGGTCGACACCGCGTTCATCGGCGGGCGGGCATCAACGGTGACTGACGACGCGCCAACCGGATTCACCGGCTACTTCACCTACGAGTCGTTGTTCGAGGATCCGACCGAGCACGAGGACGGCGGCAGTGCTGAAGACCCGTACAAGGTGCTCGGCGTGGAACGCACCCAGGAGTGGTCGGCGATCGTCGCTGCGCATCGGGCCCTCGTCAAGGAGTTCCACCCCGACCGTTTCGTGGACCACCCCGCCGAGGTCGTCGCTCAGGCCGAAGTGGAGATCAAACGCATCAACCGGGCGTACGATCAGCTCCGAAAGGACCGCGCCGCGGCCGGCGGATCCGAGCGTCGCTCGGGCGGCGACAGACGCCGCAGCGCCCGCTAGGCGGCACGCTGAATCGAGGTGACGCGGGGGATCGTCGGCGCCGCGGGCATGATGGACATGTCACCGACCTCGGAGGTTCCCGCCCGTGAGTTCCGACGCTTTCCTGCAGCAGCTTCCCGACGTCGATCCGATCGAGACGGCGGAGTGGGTCGACTCGATCGACGCGGTGGCCAACAAACTGGGGCGCCCCAGGGCCAGTTTCCTGCTGGCGCGAATCGAAGCCCGGGCCGAGGAGCTCGGCATCCCCAACTCCGGCCTGCTGACCACGCCGTATCTCAACACGATTCCGCCCTCAGCGCAGGACTGGTTCCCCGGTGACGAGGATCTCGAGCGGCGCATTCGGGCGTTCATCCGCTGGAATGCCGTGGCGATGGTCGTGCGGGCGAACCACGCCGCCGACGGCATCGGAGGTCACCTTTCCACCTTCGCGAGTTCCGCGGCGCTCTACGACGTCGGGTTCAACCACTTCTTCCGCGGCAAGGACGACGGCAACCCCGGCGATCACATCTACGTCCAGGGTCACGCCGCCCCCGGCATCTATGCGCGGGCCTTCCTCGAAGGACGGCTGACCGAGGAACAGCTCGACCGGTTCCGCCGCGAGATCGGTGGTGGCGGCTTGTCGAGCTACCCGCACCCGCGCCTGATGCCGGAGTTCTGGGAGTTCCCGACAGTGTCGATGGGTCTCGGGCCGATCAACTCGATCTACCACGCGAGGTTCAATCGCTACCTCCACAACCGCCGAATCGACGCCACCGACACCTCCCGGGTGTGGTGCTTCGTAGGCGACGGCGAGTGTGACGAGCCCGAGACGCTCGGCTCTATCGCCCTCGCCGGACGGGAGCGGCTCGACAACCTGACGTGGGTCGTCAACTGCAACCTGCAACGCCTCGACGGCCCGGTGCGCGGCAACGGCAAGATCATCCAGGAGCTCGAAGGGGTGTTCCGAGGCGCCGGCTGGAACGTCGTCAAGGTGATCTGGGGCTCGGCGTGGGACGAGCTGATCGAGCGAGACGTCGATGGTGCCCTGGTCGACAAGATGAACTCTACGGTGGACGGCGAGTTCCAGCGATACGCCGTCGAGGACGGCGGCTATGCACGCGAGCGCTTCTTCGGGCCCGACACCCGCCTTCGCCACCTCGTCGAGCACCTGTCCGACGAGCAGATCGCGGCCCTTCCCCGCGGCGGCCACGACTACAGGAAGCTGTACGCCGCCTACCACTGGGCGACCACCAATTCGACGGGTCGCCCGACGGTCATCCTGGCCAAGACCATCAAGGGATGGACGCTCGGAAGCGAGGTGATGGGCCGCAATGCGACCCACCAGATCAAGAAGATGACCGCTGTCCAGCTCCGCGCACTCCGCGAACGATTGCGACTCGATGACGTGATCTCCGATGCCGACATCGACGACGGCGAGCCACCGTTCGTCCGGCTGGCGGAGGGCTCACCCGAGCAGGAGTACCTGCTCGCCCGCCGCAGGGCGTTGGGCGGTCCGGTTCCATCGCGCCGCACGACCGTGAGGCGCCCCCTTCCCCAACCCGACCCGTCGAGCTTCACCGAGCTTCTGGCTGGTTCGGGGGGACAGCCGGCCTCCACGACGACGGCGTTCACCCGGTTGCTCCGCAACCTGTCGCGGGATCCGAACGTCGGCGAGCGGATCGTCCCGATCGTGCCCGACGAGGCGCGCACCTTCGGGATGGATTCGTTGTTCCGCGAGCTCAAGATCTACGCGGCGCAGGGCCAGAAGTACGAGCCGGTCGACCATCACCTCCTGCTGAGCTACGCCGAGTCGGCGGATGGTCAGATCCTCGAGGAGGGGATCACCGAAGCAGGCTCGATGGCGTCGTGGACCGCAGCGGCGACGGCCTACTCGGTGCGCGGCGTGCCGATGATCCCGTTCTTCATCTTCTATTCGATGTTCGGATTCCAGCGGGTGGGCGACCTCATCTGGGCAGCGGCGGACGCTCGCGCGCGGGGGTTCCTGCTCGGGGCAACGGCTGGGCGCACGACCCTGCTCGGAGAGGGGCTCCAACACCAGGACGGCCACAGTCTGGTGCTGGCGTCCACTGTGCCCACGTGCCGGGCCTACGACCCGGCCTTCGCCTACGAGATGGCCGTCCTCGTTCACGACGGCATCGAGCGGATGTACGCCAATGGCGAGGACGTCTTCTACTACCTGACGCTGTACAACGAGAACTACCCGATGCCGGCGATGCCCGAGGGCGTGGACCCCGCTGTCGTCGCCCGCGGCGTCGTCGACGGGTTGTACCGCTGGTCGCCGGCGCCGGACCGGCCGTTGCGGGCGACGATCCTGTTCTCGGGGACGGCATGGAGCGCCGCCGCGGAAGCACAACGAATCCTTGCCGACGACTACGGCGTCGGCGCCGAGCTGTGGAGCGCCACGTCCTACAAGCTCCTCCGCGAGGACGCGATGGAAGCGGAACGGTGGAACCGCCTCCACCCGACCCAATCACCACGGATCCCGCTCGTGACAACGCTGTTGGACGACTCGGCCGGCCCGATCGTTGCCGTGTCCGACTTCAACCGCGCGGTGCCGGACCAGATCAGCAGGTGGGCCCCTCGGTCGTGGAGGTCACTCGGCACCGACGGCTTCGGCCGCTCCGACGACCGGGCCGCGCTCCGCCGGTTCTTCGAGACCGACGCGCCACATGTCGTCGTCGCGGTGCTCACGTCGCTGATGGAGGATGGAGGGGTGGACCCGGCGGTTGTCCAGAGTGCGATCGAGCGGTTCGGCATCGACGTCGATGCCCCGCACCCCTGGCACGGCTGATCGCACCGCGACCTTTGGGGGATCCGCGCGACATGCCCGCACGATTCCCCCGAAGTTGCGGAGGTCGTAGGCTCAGCAGCCGTGGCGACAAAGGCATCGATCCCGATCACCAACACCCCTGAGGCCAACCAGCTGCTGGTCGACGAGCCCCTCGCCCTCCTGTTGGGGATGCTGCTCGATCAGCAGGTGCCGATGGAATGGGCGTTCCTCGGACCGTTCACGCTCAAGGAGCGCCTCGGCGACCGGCTGGACGCCCACGCGATCGCGGCGATGGACCGCGAGGACTTCGTCGCGGTCTGCTGCGAAAAGCCGGCGATCCACCGCTTCCCGGCATCGATGGGTCGGAGGATCTGGGACGTCTGCGCGTTTCTCGTCGAGCGCTACGACGGCAACGCCGCCAAACTCTGGTTCCGCGTCGGCAGCGGCGACGAGCTGTACCGCCGCCTCCGCGAGGTCCCCGGCTACGGCGACGAGAAGGCCAAGATCTTCATGGCGATCCTCGCCAAGCGCCTCGGCAAAAAGCCGTCGGGCTGGGAGGACGCCGCCGCACCGTTCAGCGACGCCCAACCGCGCTCGGTCGCCGACGTCGCCGACGCCGAAACGCTGGCCCGGGTGCGCGAGTGGAAGAAGGCCAAGAAGGCCGCAAAGAAGACGAAGCAGGACTGACCTGAACGAATCGGCGACCAGCGGACGAGGCGTCGGCGTGCTCCCCGAACGCGGACCGGCGCGACTCGCGTTGTGGGGCGTCGGGGCGCTCGCTGTCGCGCTCGTCCGAAACCGTCTGTGGGCATCACCGAACCTGGCGTTCTTCACGACGATCTCGGACTCGTTGGGCCGCAACCCGTTCGAGGGTTCTCCACTCGACGGCAGCTACCTCCTCACGAACCTTCTGCCCGTCTCGATCGCCAGAGCACTCGGACAGACCGCCGCACACGAGTACGCGCGGCTGCACCTCGTGGTGCTGCTGATGGGGCTCGGGCTGGTGGTCGCAGCGACACGTCGCCGCTTCGGGTACGAGGCCGCCCGAGCGTTCTGTGTGCTGTCGGCGGCCGCCCCGGTCGTCACCATCGGTTTCGAATGGCTCGGCCAGCCGGACGCGTTCACCGTTCCGCTCGCGTTCGGAGTCGTGATCGCCCAGCGGCGCTGGACGGTGGCCACCCTGGCTGTGCTCCTCGGCCTCACCCACGCCGAACAGGGGCTGGTTATCGCGGCGGTCGCGGCGCTCGTGACGGTGGCTCTAGATCCGAACTCGCGAGGTGGTTCCGCTCAGGACATCGCTCGCGCCGGGGCGGTGGCCGCAGCTCCGCTCGCTGCGGGAGTCCTGGGCGGGCGGCTGCTGGTGGAGCTGTACCTCCGACTCAACGACATCGTCGTGACCACTCCGCGTACCTCGTTCTTCGATCGCGGTGCCGCCGAGTTCGCCCGTCTCCACGGCGAGGCGGGCGGTTGGCTGGCGTACGCGATGTGGGGGCCGTTGTGGATGGTGGCGATCGTGGTGGTACTCCGTCGGCGGCGCCTCGGCGTCGACCTCGGTCGAGCCTGGGCGCTGATCGCACTCGCCAACGCAGCGCCGCTGGTGGCGATGTTGGCCACGTTCGACGAGACCCGCGTGTTCTCCATCACGGCCGCGCCCGTCCTCGTCGGCGCTGCCGTGTTGGCCACCGCCACGTGGGAGCAGGTTGAGTTCTCTTTCCCGGTGCAGCGACGAACGCTGGCGGTCTCCGCGGCTGGTCTCGCCCTCGCCGCCGTCCCCGGGGTCTTCACCGTCGACGGGACGCACGTCGCGACCGACTTCCCCGCGACGGAGATGGGCCGGTTTCTCGTCGACGGTCACCACCCCGGCCCCGACCTCGTCACCTGGCTCATCGAACCGCTCGACTACGACATTCCGTCGAACTGAGACACGCGCGAGTCCGCGATCAGATGGACGGCACCTCCACCACGTCGGTGATGTCGCTCGACGGCGCGGCGACGAGGTGGAACTGGTCCTGGCCTCCACGCGGAGACGCTTTGGCCCGAAGGTGGTACCAACGTCCGTCGCTGCCGATCACGATCTTGTTGCCCTTGGGCATTCCGAGGCTGTCGTAGTTGAGCGCAACCGATCGGCGCTGGATCCCGAGTTCGACCAACTGGTCCCTGCCTGCGGCGAGCCGGTCCTGATCGATCGACCACGAGTCGGGATCGGCGACGACGTCGACGGCGTCGTCGCCGCCGATCTGCCACGCCTCCGCCCACGCCGCCAACGTCGCCGGGGCGAGCCGGCACCGGGCGGCGAGCGCTGCGACGTCGCGTGGGTGGCTGGCCGCCACCGCCCTGCGCGCCAGGTCGGCCCGCGGGCCTGCCGAGAGGCCCGACGCGTCGCCGTCGGTGAGCATCCGCCACGCCCGATCCGCCGCATCGGCGGCGAGCTCGTCGACGCGCCGAGGGTCGATCCGTTCGCTCGACGCGGCGGCGAGCTCCCAGGGAAGGGGCCGCCCCGGTCGGCGCGGAGCAGCGGCGGAACGGGCGAGTCGTTGTGGCAGCGAGACCGGCCCGAGGTCGTCGAGCGACGAGCCCTTCCATGCCTCCGACGCCACAACTCCACGAACGTCGCCGGTCTGTCGTTCGCCGCCGGCTCGCCGCTCCGCGAGCATCGTCACCAGTGACTCACGCGGGAGGCCTCGCAGGAGAAACAACAGGTACGGGTCACGATCGAGCTCGGCCGCCACCAGATAGCAAACCGCTGCCGCGTGTTTGCACGGCTCGGCCCAGTCCGGGCACGAGCAGTGGGGACGCAGGTCTCCGGGACCGGGGAGAAGTTCGACGCCGGCACAGCGGACATCAGTGACTATCGCCGGGTCGAGCGAGGCATCGGCAAGCGCTGCGACGTGAGCCGACTTCGCGGCCAACGCGTCGGCGACACCGTCCCACGCGCTGTCGGCAACGACTCGCACCTCGATCTCGGTCTGATACGTACGCCCGTGATTGCCGAGGACCCGAGCCCGAACCCGTCCGGGATCGAACATCAGGGCCACGACGCTGCCCTTGCGCGCGTAGCTGCGGCCTCTTCCGAGACGGTTCGGGTCGAGCTTCGCTGAACTCTCCAGAGCGTCGACCCACGCCTCACCCCACCACGAAGAAGCGAACACGGTCGCCCTGGCCATCAGTGACCCATCGCGCTGTACAGGGGGGTGCCGTCGCGGCCGAGGTGAACCAACGCGGCGAGGTCGTCGTCGGCGAGTTCGGTCAACCACGCCTCACCCGAACCGACTACCGCGTCGGCCAACGCCTGCTTGTCCGCCAGGACGGCGGCAATCCGCTCCTCCAACGTGCCCTCGCTGATCAGCTGGTGGACCTGCACCGGGCGATCCTGGCCGATTCGCCAAGCGCGATCGGAAGCCTGGTTCTCCACGGCCGGGTTCCACCAACGGTCGTAGTGCACCACATGGGTTGCACGAGTGAGATTCAACCCGGTGCCACCAGCTCGCAAGGAGATCACGAACGCCGGGAACTCACCCGCCTGGAATGCGTCGACCATGGTTGTCCGACGCTGCAGGGGAACCGCGCCGTGCAGGAACCTGCTGTCGATCCCACGCTCGGCCAACCGCACGCCGAGCAACTCGCCCATCGCGACGTACTGGGTGAAGACCAGCGTCGAGTCTCCTGCCTCGGTAATCGCCTCGAGGAGCTCGTCGAACGCGTCGAGTTTGCCGGAGCGGCCACCGAGCGGCCCCGCTTGAGCCAGGTACTGAGCCGGGTGGTTGCAGATCTGCTTGAGGGCCGTGAGCAGCTTGAGCACCAGCCCACGGCGCGCCATGCCGTCGGTCTCGGCGATCTCAGCGAGGATGGAGTCGGCCGTCGCCCGATAGAGGCCGGCCTGCTCCTCCGTAAGCAGCACCGAGTGAACCGTCTCGGTCTTGGGCGGGAGCTCGGGGGCGATCAGCGGGTCGTCCTTTCTCCGCCGAAGCAGGAACGGCGCGACCATGCGGCCGAACCGGGCCATGGTCTCCTCATCCCGATCGCGTTCGATCGGGATCGACACGTTTCGCCGGAAGGAGTCGATACCGCCCAGCAGGCCGGGAGTCGTCCAGTCGATGAGCGCCCACAACTCCGTCAGTCGATTCTCGACCGGGGTTCCCGTCAGAGCGAGTCGCGACGGCGACGGAATCCTCCGGATCGCTTTCGCGGTCGAGGAGTTCGGATTCTTGATGTGTTGGGCCTCGTCTGCGACCACGAGGCCCCACTCGACGGCTGCGAGCGAGTCGAGGTCGCGTCGCACGAGGCCATAGGTCGTAACCACGACCTCACCCGGAGCGAGGTCGTCGAGACGGCGGTCTGACCCGACGAACGCGCGGCGGGGAATCGCCGGAGCGAACCGCTCGACCTCTCGGACCCAGTTCGACACCACCGACGCCGGGCACACGACGAGCACGGGTTGGGCACGGGATCCGGCCGCCGCCGCACGGTCGCGGCGATGCAGCAGCATCGCCAGGACCTGGATCGTCTTGCCGAGCCCCATGTCGTCGGCGAGCACACCGCCGAAACCCAGGTCCGCCATCTCCAGGATCCACGACACGCCGCGCCGCTGGTACGGACGGAGCGATGCCTGGAGACCGGTCGGATCGTGGAGCTCCTTCGGTTTGGACGACGAGACGAGCCGTTCGGCGAGATCCGCGAGGACGCCGGCCACCGTGACGTCGACGAGTTCGTCACCTACGACCGCCTCACCCCCGAGCGCTGCGGCCAGAGCGTCAGCAGCGCTCATCTTCTCGACCTGCCCGAGTTTCGCCACGACCTGCGGATCGACGACGACCCATTCGTCGCGCACCCGCACCAGCGGGCGACGCGCCTCCGCGATCGCCGCCAGCTCCGCGTCGGTGAGCGGTTCGCCGTCGAGCGTTGCTCGCCACGTGAGCCGGCAGACCGACGCAAGGTCGAAGGCCGCAGGCGTGTCCTCCGCACCCGGAGGCGGTTCGACGTGAGCATCAGCGCGCAACGTCGAGGTGAGCGCGGCCGGAACGATCACCTCAACCCCGGCTGTCGCGAGACCGGCGACCGCTGAACCGAACAGGTCCATCGCCTCCGTGTCGTCGAGTTCGATCGACACCGGCTCTGGCTGGTCGAGAACCCGTCGCAACGGTGGCCACACCAGCGTGGCGCGTCGAATCGAACGAAGCACATCCGTCTCGACCCCGCGGCCGGCCCATTCGACGTTCCCCGCCCAGAAGTCGGCCGTATCAGCCACGAGCGTCGGGTCGACCGCTGACCGCAACACCAGGTCCGCGACGAACGGCGACTCGTCATCGTCGGGAATGCGGAGGCGCAGCCCGACGATCGCCTTCTCGGCGTCGTCGGAACCGGCAAGCGCTGAACGGAGGTGGCCCACGTCGTGAGAGGCCAGCGCGGCCCACTCGTTCTGCGCCGAAGCGAGGGGCGCTCCGGCGGTCCGCGGCAACAAGTCGGCGATCGCCTGGTAACCCGCGACGACCGCGACGTGGGCCGAGGTCATGCGGACCGGCGGACCGGCGGCGACGACGAGACAGTGCGCGGCGGGCGGGAGATGGTCGACCAGGTGGGCACGCACGGAACGGTCACGCTCGTCGAGCGGGCCGACGATCCACTGGTCGACGCCGTCTGCGGTGATCGCCGGCTGAATGCGGCCACGGGCAACCACGCCGAGGGCGACCTTGGAGACAGCGGCCCAAGCCAGGACCGACGCCGTGATGCCGTCGCTCGCTGCCGGCGACGCGCTCATGCCGACAAGATCGTCAAGCACCTCGTCGAACCCGACGATCAAGGCAGGGACCTTCCGCCTGCGAACTCCTGTCGCCGACGGCCACACCAGCTCGACACGCTCGACGTCACGTGACGAACCGACTCGGCTGTCGAGGCCGGGCCGGTGGCCGTCGAGGCCGTGCCGGCGACGCACCGCGCGGTCGTCGCTCCACAACGCGAGCCGTGTGAGGCGCGCCGGTGTGCCGGGGATGATCGTCGCGTGAAGCCCGCGCAGATCCACTCTCACGATCCGCCGGCCGCTACCGCTGCGTTGTGCTGACGGCTCAGCCAGCCGAGGAGCACCGCGACCGCTCGCGGATCGTGGCGAAGTTCGTGACCGCCCCCGCCGATGATGCGGAGTTCGGCTGTGCCGTGAGCGTCGGCAATGACTCTGGCATCCAGTGACGGAACGAGATCATCGGCCTCGCCGTGCATCACCAACAGTGGCCGTGGCGCGAGCTCGGCTGCTCCCGAAACGGCGGTGATCTGTCGGAAGTCTGCCGCCCAGGCGTCGAAGTTGCGGGGGAACCCGGCGGTCTTGATGACGCCGACCTGTCGCGAGTGCTCGACGAGACGTCTCGGTTTGTCAGCCCAGTCATGGAAGTCCGCCGGAGCGGCGGACGCCGCGACCCCGAGCACGCGGTTGTTCCGCGCACCCTCGACGATGCAGAGCGCTCCCCCGCTGCCGTAGCCGGCAAGCCACACGCCGCTAACCCCCAGCTCGACGAGGTGGTTCACCGCAGCGTGGATGTCGTCGAGCCACCCCGACATCGAGAAGTCGCCCTCGGAGCGGCCGCACCCCCGAAAGTTGATGGTGAGCACCGTCCAGCCCATCTCGACGGCGATCCGATCGGCCAACTCGGGGAACGACTTCCCCGACGCCGGGGCCTCACGCCCGCGAACGGGGAATCCGTGGCACAGCACCAGACCGGGGCCTGGCCCGGGGCCGGCGGGACTGGCGAGATGGGCGGACAACCGGAAGCCGGAGGACAACAACGTGTCGTCCATGGTCGGCGAGCTCGCCATGGGCTACAGCCTCCGGTCGCCGAGGCGGTCAGTCCGAGGTGGCTGCAGCGACGCGCTGTTTCTTGAACAGCCGGTACCCACGATTTCTGGCCTCCGCCAGCGTGTCGGGGCCGAAACACAGGAACGTCTCCGCCGCGAGGAGTTCCTCGATCAGCGGTTCGTCCTCGGCAGCGAGTTCGTCGATGTCGTACACCACCTGCGTGCGTTTGTCGCCGACGTATCGGTTGTGCTCGAACTTGCCCAGTCGCTTCATGCGGTCATCGTACGCGGCCGGAAAGCCGCACCGACACTCTCCCCGTCGGCACCACCCCTCCGGTCGGCCGGGTCACAGGGGATCGTCAGGTCCCGAAACCTCCGGGCCGAACGCGCCGATGCGACGGTAGTAGTCCTCCTGCGCCGTCAGGATCGCGACGACCTGATCGTCGGTGACGTCGAGTTCGGCGTCGTCGGCTCGACCCAAGATGTAGGCGATCGGCTCGTCGTCAGTGACCACAACCAGGGAGCTCGAGACGTCGGCATCGGTGCCATAGGAGGCGACGCCCTTCTCCTCGAGAAACGCAAGATGCCACAGCAGAACCTGACGAACGTCGTCAAAGCTGATCTCCGCCGTGATCTCGACCGGAAGACGGTCGGCGACGTGGTCGACCGCCACGTTGAGGTCATACACGGCGGGCCGGGACTTGCCGGCCTGCTGGGCCGTCACCGACCCGACGGCAACGGCGGCGACCACGAAGGCGATGAGAACGCTGCCGAGCACGAACAACCAGACCATCGACCAGACGCTAGCGGCGTGGCGGGGTACCGCTGGGGCGACGACGTAGAGTGCCCAGCACTGTGAAGCGCAACAACAACGCTCCGCTCCTGCTGGCGATCTCGGCGGAGGCGATGGGCTTCGGTGCCGTGTTCGGCCTCCTCGCCGATCTCCAGGACAAGTTCGGATTCGACGATCATGGTCTCGGGATCATCGCGGCTTCCGCGTTCCCCGCGGCGTTGGCGGGCCAGCTCGGCCTCGCCCGGTACGCCGACCGCGGACACACCCGTCGGCTGCTGTGGTTCGGGCTCGCCACCGCTGCCGCCGGAATGATCTGGTTCTGGTTGGGCGACTCGCTGTTGGAGTTCACCATCGCGCGGATGCTCGTCGGGCTCGGCTCCGGCACGTTCATCCCCTCAGCTCGACGCGCCGTGCTCAGTCGGGCACCCGACAACCCCGGGCGGGCGATCTCGATGGCGGGAGCGGCCGACATCGGCGGCTTTCTCATCGGCATCCCCATCACCAAGGGCCTGGAACACATCTTCGACTCGCCGAACACCCCCTTCCTCGTGCTCGCGCTCGTGCTGATGTGTGTCGGGCCACTCGCGACCCTCATCGAGGAGCCGCAGCTTCACGACGGTCACGCCGGTGGAGCGGAGATTCGTCGGGTGTTCACGCTGCCCCTCGCCCGCGCCGGCATCATCATCGGCCTCGGCTTCGCCGCGGTCATCGGCACGTTCGAGGCGATCGCCGCCCGGTTCATCAAGGACCTCGGCGGCACCGACGGCGAGATGGTGGTCGTGATGGTCGCTCTGTTCATCCCTCTCGTCGTGGCGATGCCCTTCGCCGGCAAGCTGGTCGATCATGTCGGCCCGGTTCGCGCCGGAGCGGTGTCGCTGGTCGTAGCGTTTCCGTTCATCGGAGTGTTCGGTATGACCCGCAACCTATGGGTCGTCGCCACGATGGCGGCTCTCGTCGCGCTCGCGTACTCCGTCGTGTACACGTCGGGACAGGCGGCCGTCGCCGGGGCGACCGTCCCCCGCGGGCTGAGCGGCGCCGGGCAGGGCGCCTACGAAGCCACCTACGCGGTTGGCGCGATGTTCAGCGCGTGGATGGCACCGCGCATCTACGACAGATCCGACGCCATGCCGATGTGGACGTTCGTCGCGGCGATGACGGTCACCGCGGCGATCGTCGCGTGGTGGACAGCCGGCGAAACCCGCAGTGAGGAAGTCCACATGGCGGAGCTCGAGGAGCACATGTACGAGGAGCTGTTCGATCACCCGTCGGCGGGGTGACAGACTGACGCCTTGTGCCGTTGGGGCCAATCCTGTACAGGTACTCACATCTATCGTCGAATCATAAAGGAACATTTCAATGCACACCCATCGCCAGCGGGGGCGAACCGACCTTGTGCTCGGGGTGGTCCTCGCGACCGTTGCCTCCATGATTGCGCTTGCAGCGTCCTCGTTCCTGCCCAACGCACGCGGAGAGTCCGCAGGATCGACCACCCCTGATCGACGACTCGCGTCCGGATCGATCGCTGCCGGGTACATGAACTCTTGCGCAATCCTCGCCAACGGATCGCTCCGTTGTTGGGGCGGCGCGGACCACGGCGTCCTTGGCCTGGGCACCGGTGTTCCCGGGCCGGGCGACACCCAATTCGACGTCGGTGACAACGAAGCGGTGTCGACGGTCAGCACGGTCAACCTCGGAGTCGGTCGGACCGCTCGCTCGATTGCCATGCGCTACAAGCACGCCTGCGCCGTCCTCGACAATGGTTCGGTCCGTTGCTGGGGCAACGGGCAGGGCGACGTCGACACCGACCTCGAAGGTGTGCTCGGCACGCTCGGAAAGCGGATCGTCGGAGACAACGAGACTCCCGCTTCGGAGCCCGTCGTCGACCTCGGTGCCGGACGCACCGCGAAGTCGGTCACAGCCGGGTGGCTGCAGAGCTGCGCCGTCCTCGACAACGACCAGGTCAAGTGCTGGGGCCAGAACAACGCCGGCCAGATCGGTGCCAACACCTTCACCACGCCCCTCGCCGCTTCGGCTTCGGGAACCGTGGACCTCGGCGGCAGCGCCGCCGCCGTTTCCTCCGGCCGTATGCACAATTGCGCCCTCCTCACCAACGGCCAGGTCCGCTGCTGGGGCCAGAACAACGCCGGCCAGCTCGGCACCGGCAACACCGAGAACATCGGTGACAACGAAGCCGTCTCTGCCGGTGCCGCCGTCAGCCTCGGGGCCGGCCGCACCGCCACGGCGATCGCCGTCGGCTACGAGCACTCGTGCGCCATCCTCGACAACGGGCAGCTTCGCTGCTGGGGTGCCAACGGCAGCGGCCAGCTCGGTCTCGGCAACACCACGGCGGTCGGCGATAACGAAGCGGTGTCGTCCGTTGCCACGGTCGACCTCGGCGCTGGGCGGACCGCTGTCAATGTGAGCGCCGGTTACGACAACACCTGCGTCGTGCTCGACAACGGCGCCGTTCGCTGCTGGGGTTCGAACCACATCGCGCAGCTCGGTCTCGGCGGTGAGGTCCCGCTGCAGCCCGGCGAGGTCGCTCCCGACGAGAACTACCACGCCGCCCTTGGCGACAACGAGCAGCCGACCTCTGTGCCGGCGATCAGCCTCGGCACCGCGACTGCCGTCGCCACCGGCACGTACCACAGCTGCGCGATGCTGACGACCTTGTCGGTGCAGTGCTGGGGTGCGGGCAACAACGGACGGACCGGACACGGCAACACCGATCGGGTCGGCGACAACGAGACGCCAGGCGACTACGCAGGGGTGAACCTCGGAGGGTCGGTGGGAGCAACGACCACGACGACCACCACCACAACGACGACGACCACCACCACCACCACGGTGGCCCCGACCTCGTCGACTACCCCCACCACGGCCGCGCCGGCTGCACCAGCGCCTGCCCCGACGCCCACCCCCGCCCCGGCGTCGGTCGATACACGCCCGCCGTACCTGCGGATGTGGCGAGGAACACCGGTTCGAGTCGGCAGGGACGGCCGAGTCTGCGTGTTCCTCACGAGTGACGAGGTGGCGATCACCGCGCTCGCCATCAACATCCCCGGCAAGGGTGAGTTCCGCTCACCGGTCGTCGGGGTCGGGCCGACCTTCCCGCAGTTCCTGTGCGTCACGCTGCCGCGGTCGGCACGCCCGACCCGCCCGGTGCGCACCATGTTCACCGCCGCCGGCCTCGACCGTGCAGTGAACATGGCGTTCGATCAGGCGAGCATCGTCCTCACCCGGTAGTCAGCCCCACACCCAACCCAACAACGTTCGAAGGCCCCGGGGCGATTCGCCCCGGGGCCTTCGTCGTCTACGTCGCACTGCTCAGGCTCCCCCACGCTCGAAATGTGATGCGAGGTACGCGGTTTCGCGATTGCCTCGCATCACATTTCGGGTTGGGGACTCAGATGCCGATGCGCTGGGCGAGCAGCTCCCGGTGGTACGTCGGGTCACCGAGGAACAGCTCGGAGCTCTTCGCACGCTTGAAGTAGAGATGCGCCGGGTGCTCCCAGGTGAAGCCGATACCACCGTGGATCTGGATGTTCTCGGCCGTCGTGTGGAAGTAGGCCTCTGAGCAGTAGCTCTTGGCGAGGCTGGCCACCGACGGGAGCTCGTCGTTCAGCTCCGACGCGCACCAGCCCGCGTAGTAGGCAGCCGACTTCGACGACTCGACCTCCAGCAACATGTCGGCGCACTTGTGCTTGATGGCCTGGAACGAGCCGATCGGGCGGCCGAACTGCACACGGTCCTTGGCGTACTGCACGGCCATCTCGAGGCACTCCTGTGCACCGCCGACCTGCTCGGCAGCGAGTGCCACCGCTGCGAGATCGAGCACACGGCTGAGCACGTCCCAGCCGCCGCCTTCGGTGCCAATGAGCTTGGCAGGCGTGCCGTCGAACGAGAGGCGCGCCTGCTTGCGGGTCTGGTCCATGGTGGACAGGCCTTCACGGGTGAGGCCCGCGGCGTCGCCCTGAACGGCGAAGAGGCTCACGCCGCCAGCGGTCCTAGCGGCGACGAGGATCAGGCCCGCCGTCGTACCGTCGAGCACGTACATCTTCTCGCCGGTCAGCGTGTAGTCGGAGCCCGATCCGGTTGCCGGCATCGTGATGCCCGACTCGTCCCACTTTCCGTTGGCCTCGGTGAATGCGAGGGTCGCGATGGTTTCGCCCGAGGCGATACCCGGGAGGTACTCGGCCTTGGCGGCATCGTCGCCGGAGTGCAGCAGCGTGTTGGCGGCGAGGGCGACCGTCGCGAAGTAGGGAGCGCACAGCAGGCGTCGGCCCATCTCCTCCAACACGACGATCAGTTCAACGTAGCTGTAGCCCGAACCGCCGAACTCCTCGGGGATGATGAGGCCCTGCAGGCCCATCTGCTCACCCATCTGCGACCAGACGGCGGGGTCGTAGCCCGAGTCCGTCTCCATCAACTCACGGACGGCTCCCTCGTCGCTCTTGGCGTTGAGGAAGTCGCGGACCACCTTGCGGAGCTCTTCTTGTTCTTCTGAAAAGGCAAAGTTCATGCTGCCAAGAATGCTCGTCGGCGAAGCCGGTGACAATCAGCAGCGTGTACCTTTGTGTACACATGTTGGAGATCGGCATCCGTGAACTCCGTTCCGACCTCGCTTCGGCCGTGCGTCGAGCCGGGGCCGGCGAACGGGTCATCGTGACGATCGGCGGGGCCCCAGTCGCTCAGCTCGGTCCGATCGAGGCACCCGACGCGGCCACGACCATCGACGACCTGGCGGCTCGCGGGCTTCTCGTGCGATCCCGCCGCGACGACCGACCCGAGCCGGAGTTCGTCATGCCGATGTGGGCCGGTGCCCGGCTCGACCAGCTCGTCCGCGAGGTCCGCGGTCGATGACCGGGAACCACGCGCCCGCCACCGCTTCTGTGATGCGAGGCCGCCCCTGGAGGGGCGGCCTCGCATCACAGAACGGGTGGGGCGGGTGGCGGAGGTGGCGAGCGTGGGAAACGGGCGTTTCGTGACGCTGGTGCTGGATACCACCGCGTTGTTGGCGCGGTTTCTCGACGGGCCGTTCCGCCCGGTGATCCTCGACGCCATGGCGACCGACCGCGACTGGTGCGCGTCGGCCCTGGTGCTCAGCGAGGCGCTCATGCTGATCGACCAGATCGGCGACGACCCCCGCCGCGCCGACCACCTCCGTCGGGCCGTGCGCGACGACTGGGAGCGCATCCACGTCGTGCCGATCGACCAGCGCTGTCTCGATCGCGCCGCAGAACTCGGTCGCACGCAGCCCCTGCGTACCGTCGACGCGCTGCACCTGGCCGCAGCGGACCGGCTGCCGCGCCCCGTCAGATTCGCGACGTTCGACCCCGCTCAGATCCCCGTCGCACTCGCCCTCGGGTTCGACGTGGTGTCGACCACAGGCTGAGCGAACGCCGGGAGGCGTCAGCCGCCCAATCCGCCCCACTTGAAGACCATGAAGAAGATGGTCACCACAACGATGAGTGACTCGGCGGCACCCACCATGCCCAGCTTGTCGATGGTCTTCTTGCCCGAGGCGGCGTCGCCGTTGCGGTACGCCTCGGCGATGTCGCGGCACCCGGGAGCGAAGACCATCCCACCGAGCGCCCCGCCCACGATCACGACGAGAAACCCGATCGACACGAACGGTGCGCTGAACTTGATGACCTCGTCGCTGGCAATGACCATGCCGACGCCCGTCAGCAGCAGCAGCAGGAACGCCACGTTCTTGAGGGTCTTCCCCATGAAGCCCTGAACGTCCGCCCACCACGAGTTGACCTCGGCCGACGCTTCGACGGCTCGGCCACTGCCAAGGCCCATCGCGAAGTTGCAGCCCAGCCAGATCGCCACCGCCACGATGTGGAGCGCGAGAAGGATGTCGTAGAAGGAACCGAAGCCTCTGGTCATGCCGGCGAGCCTAGATCGCCCGCCGGGCCCGGCTGCCGACCGTGGGACACAATTGACACATGACCACGTCGACGCTGCACCACTCCGACACCGACCTCGAGATCCACAAGGTCGTCGTCGGTCCGTTCGAGAACAACGTGTTCGTGTTGCGGTGCCGCCACACCGGTGAGGCCGTCCTCATCGACGCTGCCAACGAGCACGAACTGTTGCTCGACCTCGCTCGTTCCCTGAACGTCGGCCGTGTGCTCGAAACACACGGCCACTGGGACCACATCCAGGCGATCCCCGAGATGCGCGACGCGGGGTACTCCGTCGGCGTCACAGCTGAGGACGCGGCGATGTTGCCGAGTTACGACGAGATCGTCGAGCACGATGTGGTGATCCCCGTCGGCGACCTCCGGCTCCGCACCATCCACACGCCGGGCCATACTCCTGGCTCGATGTGCTTTCTCGTCGAGGGCAAACCGCTGCTGTTCAGTGGCGACACCCTGTTCCCGGGAGGCCCGGGCAACACCAAGCTCGAAGGTGGCGACTTCACGACAATCATCCGGTCGATCGACGACCTGCTGTTCAGCCCACTCGCCGCCGACACGATCGTGATGCCGGGCCACGGACTCGACACCACCATCGGAGCGGAGCGCCCGTCACTCGACGACTGGGTCGACCGCGGCTGGTAGCGCGCCGACGTAGCGTCGTCCGGCGAGGCCCGCAGCCAGGAGCGTCAGGAGGGCCACGCAGGAGAAGCCCATGAACGCAGGGACACCACCATCGCCATCAGCGAGGCGTTTCGCTCCGTAGGCGAGGGCAAGGAACGCGCCCGTTGACAAGACGGCCCACACGACCGCGCGACCTGGCGGGCGCACAACCGGATCCGGAGGGCGCCGCCCGGCGTAGCCGTGCCACACCCACTGCAGTTTCCGACGACTGATCCACAACAGTAGATAGGCACCGGCGATCGAGCCGAATACGTGCCCGCCGTACTGCAGCGCCTTGTAGATCCGAACGCTCCGATCGCCGATTGTGAGGATCGGTTCCCTCAATGCCGGGATCGCCTCAACGGCCCACCCGTCGTTATGCGTGAAGCCGTCGAGGACGATGTGGGTCAACGCACCCACCGCCACGCTGTACGCCGTCACCCACCACCGATGTCGGGACAGGGCGAGCAGCCGGTAGTCGCGGAGCCGCAGGAACCCGCCCTTCGGGAGCATGGCCGGAACGACCGGCACCGTCCACCGACGCAACAGGATCGTGAGCACCGTTCCGGGCACAACGCAGTTCTGCAGAATCGTCGCGACGTTGTGGCCGTTGACCCACAGAGGAATCCCCGCCGGCCCGTACAGCCACCCGCTCGACACGTACCAGAGGTCCGGGAGGATCGAGCCGACGACAAGGGCGAGGCCGTCCCACCGGTCGGGTGCCTTGATCTTGAGCGGCAGCACCGGCACCTGGTGAGCGAAGTACGTGAACGGCACAGGCGAAAGGGTGGCACACGCAACTCGTGGGTCGGACCAGCAACACCCCACGAACTTCGGGCTCAGGCCGACGTATGTGTCGCCCTGAGCCCGAAGTTCGCCATCTGACCGACTCGCGCGATTCGTTACTACCGAGTGCATCCGCGGCCACCGCCTACGGTGCCGGCATGGCCCACGAGGAACCAGCCGGCGAACGCCCACTTCCCGCCGACGAGCGCCCGCCCGATGACACGCCGGTACACACGGCCGACCTGCCGGCCACACCCACCCGCGACCGCAACATCGTGGCCGCCGCTTGGATCGAGGCGCCGCCCGAGCTGTTGAAGCTCGCCAACGACCTTCCCGCGCCCGACGGCCCCCTGGTCATCGTCTACAAGCGTCGCATCGGGCCATGGCTGCTGTGGCGCGCCGGCCCGGCCCGCGGTGCCGACGCCCGGTACCTGGCGATCCGGAGCGATGACCTTGCGGTGCACTCGGCGTTCCGCCTGTTTCCCGACGGTTCGGGCGACGGCATCGGTCCGAGCGGAACACGCCACGCCCGCTTCCGGGCATGGAAGGAGGACCTCCTCGGCCGAGGCGACGCACACGAAACCGCCGATTAGGCGATAGACAACAGCCGTGAATAGTTCGCTTTCGTTCTCACTCATCGCGGTCCTGGTGCTCCTCGTCATCGTCGCCTTCGTCGTGCTCCGATCGCTCGTCTCGATCGGTCCGGCCGAGGTCGGCCTGGTGACGAAGAAGTTCTCGTTCCGCAAGCTCGGCGACGACGACATCATCGCCTTCAACGGCGAGGCCGGCTTCCAGGCCGACCTCCTCATGCCCGGACTGCGCTTCAAGCTGTGGCCGATATTCGCCACGTCGAAGCACCCGTGGGTGCAGGTGCCCGCCGGGGAGATCGGCGTGATCATCTCCCAGGTCGGAGCTCCCCTCGACGTGGGCGCCAAGTCCGCCGTGTACAACGAGGCGCTCGCCAACTTCAGCGATGTCCGCGGGTTCATCGCCAACGGCGGACAGAAGGGCGTGCAGCGTCCGGTGCTTCCGCCGGGTTCGCTCTTGCCGCTGCACCCCGCAGCGTTCCTCGTGCTCACGCCGAGCAGGGTGACCGGGATGCCGACCGAACCGGAGCTGTTGCACCTCGCCAAGAAGGGCCAGCTCGGTCCCGCAGCATTCGGTCTGAAGCCCGAGCAGTTGCAGGTGACGGTCATCGCTCCGCAGGGCGACCGCGACTACGTCGGCATTGTGACAGCGCTTGAAGGCCAGCCCCTCGACAAAGGCGACATCGCCAGCCGGCTCGGCGGCTACGAGGACATTCGCGTCGGCGAGGCGAACGGTGCCAACGACGCCCAGATCGTCGAACAGCTGCTCGGCAACCAGAACACGCTGCACAACAACTACCAGGACTTCCAGCGGTTCATCGACCACGGCGGCCGGATCGGCCTCCAGCACGACCCGCTTCTGTACGGCGCGTACCTACTCAACCCGTTCCTCGTGCGGGTCGAGCTGGTTCCGATGCTGATCGTCAACCAGGGTGAGGTGGCGGTCGTGAAGGCGTTCGTCGGACTGCCGACGATCGACACGTCGGGCGAGGAGTTCAAGTTCGGCTCCATCGTGGCCCCGGGCCACCGTGGCATCTGGCGCGAGCCACTCCGGACGGGCAAGTACCCGATCAACCCCCGCTGCTACGCAGCCGAAATCGTGCCGACGTCCATCATCACGCTCAACTGGGCGAACGCGTCGAGCCAGGCTCACAGCCTCGACGCCCACCTGTCGCCGATCGACGGCAAGAGCCGTGAGGGCTTCGTGTTCACCATCGACCTTCAGGTGCAGATCCACGTGCCCGACACCCGCGCCCCGAAGGTCATCTCGATGGTCGGCACGATGATGAACCTCGTCAACGAGGTGCTGCAGTCGGCGGTGGGCAACCACTTCCGCAACACGTTGCAGCAACTCGAGGCCATCAAGTTCATCGAGACCCGCCACGAGGTGCAGGCGGCGGCGTACCAGCGAGTCACGGAGTACCTGTCGCAATACCAGGTCGAGACCAAGGGCGTATACATCCAGGACGTCGGGTTCCCCGCCGACATCGTCGAGGTGTTGACCACTCGTGAGATCGCCAACCAGGAGAAGGCGACTTTCGAGGAGCAGCAGCGCGCCCAGCTCGCCCGTATCGAACTGGAGAAGACGAAGGGCACGGCCGACCAGCAGGCGAATCTGGCAGCCTCGCAGGTCGGCATCACGATCAAGCAGAACGAGGCCGACGCTCGCAAGGCCCAAGCCAGCGGTGAGGCCGGTGCAACGGTCGTCCTGGGTGAGGCCGAGGCGTCCAAGCAGCGGGCGATCGCTGTCGCTCAGGCCGACGCCATCCGCGCCCAAGGCACGGCGAAGGCCGACGCGATGCGGGCCCAGGGCGAGGCGCAGGCCAACACCGACCGGGTGACCGGCATGGCGAAGGCCGACGCCGCCCAGGCACTCGGTCTGGCGCAGGCAGCCGGCTACGAGGCACAGCGGGTGGCGCTCGGCGAGGCGGCGACCGCCGCAGTCAACATCGTCGACGCCATCGGCCGCGGCGACGTCAAGATCATGCCGGAGATCCTCGTCAGCGGCGGCTCCGGCGGCCCGTTCGAGGCACTGGCAGCGGCGCTGACGAAGATGGTTCAGAACGGCGGGTCGCCCGGCGCGGCGCTCGGGCTCGGCGGTCGTCCCGCGTCCGACTCCGACACGCCTGCCCCGCCGCCGCCCCCGTTCGAGAGCGACCCCGGCGCGTAGCGCAGGCAACTCGTTCAGGTATACGTTTACAATGTATACTTGAATGAGTGACTCCGGAACACCCGCCCCCCTTGCCGCCCGATGCCGTCGGGCGTTCGGCCGAGTGGCAACGACTGGTGGACTTCACGTCCAACAGTGCCCGTCACTCCACGCTCGGTCTCGTTTGGGGTAGACGACGAATCGGCAAGTCGTACCTGCTCAGCCAACTCGGCGAGCACGGCGGCCTGTACTACGAGGCGATCCGCGGTTCGACGAGCGAGGCGCTCGCGGACCTCGGCGCTGCCGTCGCAGCGACAGTCGGTGCTCCGGCGCCAGTTCACTTCGGCAACTGGTCCGAAGCCATTGCAGCGCTGATGCGCCTGGGAGCCGAGAAGCCCTTCACCGTGGTGCTCGACGAGTATCCCTACCTTCGCGAGGAGTCGCCGGATCTCGACTCGATCCTTCAGCGGACGTTCGGCCCTCGCAGCCCACTGCGGACGCAGAACCAATGCCGGTTGATCCTCTGCGGTTCGGCGATGTCGGTCATGTCGGAGTTGCTCAGCGGGTCCGCCCCACTACGGGGTCGGGCAGGAATGGACCTCCGGATCTCGGCGTTCGACTACAGGGACGCGCGCCAGCTCCACGGCACCAACGACCTACGGCTCGCGGTGAGGCTGTTCTCGATCATCGGCGGCGTGGCCGCGTACGCCCGCGACATGGTCGACGGGGACCTGCCCTCCAGCCTTCGAGGGCTCGATGCCTGGGTCGCGCGCCGAGTCCTGTCTCCTGCAGCGCCGCTTTCACGCGAGGTCGACCTCCTGCTCAGCGAGGATCCAACCACCGCCCATGCGCGCAAGCCACATCTCTACCAAGCCGTACTTGCGGCCGTGGCACTCGGCCGTCATACCGCCGGCCGTATCGCCTCCTATGTGGGAGTGTCAGGTCAGCGGCTCGATCCGGTTCTTCGAGGGCTTGTCGACGCGCAATTCATCCAGCGGGTGCTCGACCCGGTGCGTGACAACCGACCGATCTACCTTCCCGGTGACTCCATGATTCGGTTCCACTACGCGATCCTCCGACCCCACCACAGCAGACTCCAGCGACACAACGCCGACCACCAGTCGCTCTGGCGCGACCTCGGGACGACGTTCTCCTCGAACGTGGTGGGGCCGTCCTTCGAGGCCACGGCCCGACACTGGTTGACCCACTACGCCGACCTCGGTTCGGTCGCGTCAGGAGGGATCCACGTCGGATCGACCACCGTCGGAACGGGCGGCAGGGACCACGAGGTCGACCTCGTGGTCGCCCGCGACGACGGCATCCGCCCGGCCGACCGAAGCGTCGCCGTGCTCGGCGAGGCCAAATCGGGCGAGGAGATCGGCAGCGGCCACCTCGCGCGCCTCGAACACATCCGAGCGGCGATGGGCGATCGGGCGACCGACGCTGCCCTCTACCTGGTGGGGCCACGATTCAGCCCCTCGCTCGTCAAGTCAGCATCGAGCCGACGAGACGTGGAACTCGTCGACTTGGATCGCCTCTACTACGGGTCGTAGCCGCTTCGAACCCCGATTGATCCTCAGCTCGCCCCCACCTTGATGATTGTCGCCTGATCGTTCGCTCCGCTCGACTGCCAAGCGATATTTCCTGCCACTGGCCCCGCGAAGTCTGGTGGGACGGAAAGTGTCAACCCAACCGCGCCGTCTGCCGTCCATGAGACGGCGGACCGGCTGGTGCTTCCGTCGACCAAGGTGTACGGCTCGAGCGTTGCTGCGTCGAAGTGAAGTGACGTCATCAGATTTGCTACTTCGTCCTTTCGCAGAACGTCGGACGTCCGATCGAGGCTTGCGACGCTCCGACGCGAAGCGGAATCAACAATGGCACCGCTCGACGAGTCCGCTACCGCCATCGTGGAGCGCCCGCATGCGACGGAACCCGGTCCCTTGATCGAAACCGATGACACGTCGGCCATGCCCCCAGGCGTGGTGTGAGCCGATCCGTACCGGATCTCCGCAGCCGCCATGAAGGAGGACTTCCACGTGGGGTCGCTCGAGCCGTTGAAGGAAGCTGGTGCGTTCGAGTCCGCGTGGACGGCCGATGGCCGCCTGGTTCATGAGATGCTCGAAGGCGGACTGCCCCTCGTTTCGACGGCGACGGCAAGCACCCTTGGAGCAGGAAGTCGGTGCGGGCCCGGGGTAGCGTTGGTGGTGCACCAGCGATGCCGACTATCGCGGTCAGGGACTGGAGCTTCACCGACGGCAATGGCTCGTTCAAGGACTTCATCAACGGCAAGCAGGCGACCTATACTCAGTTGAAGAAGGCGACCAACCTCCCCTGGCTCTCCGGTTTCCGACCCGGCCATGGACAACTCCGCAGGATGGGCAGGTAAGCCGTGCAGCTGACGACAGTCTGGAACATCGCCACCACAGCGCTCGTCCTCGCCGCGGCCTTGACGTGGTGGCAGGTGGTCGGTCCGCACTATTCGACCGTGACCCGCTCCTTGATCGTCGTCGGCGGTTCCTTGCTGGGCTTCGTCTACAACGGGTACTTCGTCCCCCTCGGCGGAGTCGCCATGCTCGCTTCTACGGCGAGAGAGATCGGCCGGCACCCCGAGCGGGAGGGTGCCGGCACCCCGCCGGAAGCGTGATACGCCCGGTGCCCCCGCCACCTTCCGTGCGACCTCCCTATTTCCCCTACCTACGTAGGTGAAATACAATCGGAGCCATGAGCGCTCCCCTGTTCGAGATCTCCGGGCTCCATGTCGCGGCGGCTGCTTCGCCGGACGCCGAGATCCTCCGCGGGCTCGATCTGACGATCGGTGAGGGCGAGATCCACGCCGTCATGGGGCCCAACGGGTCGGGCAAGTCGACGCTGGCGTCCACGCTCATGGGCAGCCCCGAGTACGAGGTGACCGCAGGCACCATCCGCTTCAAGGGCGACGACATCGCCGACTGGCCCGTCGACGAGCGGGCCAAGGCCGGAATGTTCCTGGCCTTCCAGTACCCCCAGGAGGTAGCCGGAGTTCCGGTGCGTTCGTTCCTCCGCCAGGCCATGGGCCAGCGCAAGGGCATCACCGACATGTCCATCCTCGAGGTCCGCCTCGCGATGATGGAGTGGATGACCAAGCTCGACATGGACCCGGCGTTCGCCGACCGCATGCTCAACGAGGGCTTCAGCGGCGGCGAGAAGAAGCGCAACGAAATCCTGCAAATGGCCATGCTCGATCCGGAGCTTGCGATCCTCGACGAGACCGACTCGGGCCTCGACATCGACGCGTTGCGGGTCGTCGCCAAGGGCGTCAACGAGATCCGCTCGGCCCGCCCCCACATGGGCACGCTCGTAATCACCCACTACCAGCGGCTGCTCGACGAGTTACAGCCCGAGCACGTCCACATCCTCATCGACGGTCGCATCGTGCAGAGCGGCGGGATGGAGCTGGCCAGCAAGCTGGAACACGAGGGGTTCGCTCCCTGGTTGGAGCCGGTGTCATGAACACCGGGACCGACACGCCCGGCACCCTCGCCGACCCCATCGACTCGACCAGGATCAAGGCCGACTTCCCGCTCCTCTCAACCACCCGTGCCGGCACCGGCCACGACCGGCTCATCACCTACCTCGACTCGGCGGCCACGGCCCAGAAGCCGCAGGCGGTCATCGACGCCCTCACCAACTACTACGAGACGACCAACGCCAACGTGGCCCGCGGCGTGTACGAGCTGGCCGAGGCGTCCACCAACGCGATGGAGGCCGCCCGTCGCAAGGTGGCGAAGTTCATCAACGCACCGGCGGCCAACGAGGTGATCTTCACCAAGAACGCCACGGAGAGCCTCAACCTGGTTGCCCGAAGCTGGGGCGGCACCAACCTCGGCCCCGGCGACGCCGTGGTGCTCACCCAACTCGAACACCACGCCAACATCGTCCCCTGGCAGATCCTGCAGGCTGAGAAGGGCTTCGAGATCCGCTGGATCCCCGTCGACGCCAACGGCCATCTCGACCTCACCGATCTCGACCGCTTCCTCGACGGCGCCAAGGTCGTCGGCCTGTCGGCAATGTCCAACGTGTTGGGCACCCTCACGCCGATGCGGCGCATCGCGGATGCTGCCCACGCGGCGGGTGCCGTCGTCACCGTCGACGCGTGCCAATACGTCCCCCACCTCCCCACCGACGTCGTCGAGATGGGAGCCGACTTCGTGTCGTTCTCGGCACACAAGATGTGCGGCCCGACCGGCGTCGGTGTGATGTGGGGCAAGGCAGAGTTGCTCGATGCCATGCCGCCGTTCCTCGGCGGTGGCGGCATGATCGAGAACGTGACCCAGGAGGGCTTCAAGCCAGCCGAACTCCCCCACAAGTTCGAGGCCGGCACGCCCCCGATCGCCGAGGCCGTCGGACTCGGTGTTGCCGTCGACTACCTGTCCGCCCTCGGCATGGACGCCGTTCGCGAGCACGAGGTTCGGCTCACGTCCTACACGCTGCGCACCCTGGCTGACCGGTTCGGCGACAAGCTGACCATCCACGGACCCTCCGAGCCCGCCGAGCGCGGCGGCGTGTTCTCCTTGGAACTTGCCGACGTCCACCCCCACGACCTCTCCCAGGTGCTCGACGAACACGGCGTCTGCGTCCGCGCCGGACACCATTGCGCCAAGCCACTGATGAAAGTTCTCGGTGTCGGCGCGACTGCGCGAGCATCGGTGTACATCTACAACGACGAGAGCGACGTCGACGCGCTGGCAGACTCGCTCGAAGCCGCAGCGTCGTTCTTCTCGTTCTGATGCTGCCGTCCCCACGCCACGATCCAGGAGTCCCCGAACATGGCCGGTCTTGAAGACCTCTACCGCGAGATCATCATCGATCACTACCGCTCGCCGCGGAATCGTGGAGAGCTCGACACACCACCGGCCACCCGCACCGAGGGCTTCAACCCACTGTGCGGCGACGAGATCGTGGTGTACCTGCAACTCGGTGAGGGCACGGGCGACGAACGCGTCATCGAGGACATCCGCATCGGCGGCCAGGGCTGCTCGATCAGTCAGTCGTCGGCATCGATGATGTCGATGTCGGTGAAGGGCAAGACCATCGCCGAAGCCCGCGACATCATGCGCTCGTTCAAGGCGATGATGTCGATCCACGAGAGTTCGCTCGACGACAGCGTCGAAGAGCCCGAGATCGAGGTCGACGAGATGAAGCTCGGCGAGCTCGAAGCGATGCGCGGTGTGGTGAAGTTCCCGGTGCGCATCAAGTGCGCCACGTTGTCGTGGAACACCCTCGATCAGGGCATCAGCGAAGCGCTCGCCTGATCGAGTCTTCGAGGTCGTCGCCCGCAACGACCTCCAATCGCCGCAAACCGGCCTCGCCGGCGATCGAGTCGACAGCCCGCGCGTAGGCGGCGACGGCGTCACGTCGGTCGTCCAACGCGTCGCGTTGTGAGGGGCCGACGATGTCGTCCCACGACGCAACGCTCACGACCACGATGCGGTCGGCGTCGACGCCCGCTCGCCGCAGTGTCTCGACCTGCGCGTCGACCAACCGCCGGTACAGCGGTCCCACCTCATCCTCGCTCAGCGGCCGACCACCGACGTCGATGGGCAGGGTGTCCCAGTAGCCCGACGCCAGCACCACCACGTCGGGTTCGAACCGATCGGCCGAGCGACCCCACCGCTCCTTCCAGTGCTCGCAGTAGGGCTGGTCTTCAACGTCGAACGGCCGCCCGCCGTCGTCGAAGCTCGCCCCCTCCGCGATGCCGCTGCCCAACAGGCCCGGGCAACCGGGATCGGCGATCGACCAAACGCCGGGAGGGCCGTCGTCGGCGAGAATGGAGGCGAGTGCCGCACCGTAGAGGTCGCCGACGATCATCCACCTCTCGTCGCCCGACGCCACCTTCGGGGGGCTGTCGATCGGGTCCCATTGGGCTTCGATGTCGCGGAACGTGGCGGGGATCAGCAGGAGAACGGCGGCGCCTGCAGCGGCGTACGACAGGGCGAACTGGGGCGCCCGGAACGGCAGTCGCCGAGTCCTGAACGGCTTTTCGATCCAACGGAACGACGCCTCGACGACCAGCGCCAGCACGGCGAACCGAGCGAGGTGCAGGAGTGGGCCGTCGATCCCCATCCGCTTCGACGACATGATCCGCAAGACCGGGATGTGCCACAGGTACACGCCGTAGCTCACCTGGCCGAGATGCCGAACCCACCGGTGCTCCAGCACCGCGGACATGGGGCGGGTCGGGTGCGCGGCGGCCGCCACGACCGCAGTCGAGCACGCCGTGACGATGAGGAACCCCCACGGGTACATCCACGCGTCGCCGGGGTCGACGAACGCAACGATCGCAACAACGCCAACCGCACCGGCCCCCATGAGCGCTCCGGCTACCGCCGAACTCACCCGCGCCGCTCCCCACCCACCGAGCGCAAGCGCCGCGCCGGCGAGGAGCTCGAACGCCCGCGTGTCGGTACGGAAGTAGGCGTGAACACCTCCGACGAGTCCCATCGCCAGCGCCGACAGAACGACCAGTCCGAACGTGACCGCAACGCGGGCACGCGCGCCGCCCACCTTCCGAAATAGGGCCATCGCGACCAGTGGCCACAGCAGGTAGAACTGCTCTTCGATCGCCAGCGACCACAGGTGGTCGAGCGTCGTGCGACTGTTGTGCAGCCACACTCGCGAGCCACCGAACCACGCTTCGACGAGGTTCGTCGTCCATGTCAGGGCACCCACCGAATCGGCGAGTTGCCTCGATGACCCGGTTCCGGTGAGCACGGTCGCCACCGCCGTGACGATCACCAGGGCGACCACGGCGGGCACCAGGCGTCGCACCCGCCGACCCCAGAAGGCACCGAGCGCAACCGATCCGGTGCGATCGTGCTCGTTGATCAGGATGCTCGTGATCAGGAAGCCCGACATCGCGAAGAACACGTCGACGCCGACGAACCCGCCGGGGAACGCGTCGGGCCAGTAGTGGAACAGCACCACTGCGACGACTGCGAACGCGCGGACGCCGTCGAGCGCGGGCAGGTATCGCCAACCGGGGCCCGACGAGCTATCGAGTGGGCCGGCTGCGATCGTTGATCGACGATCGAGATCGGTCATTCGACGATGTCCACCTCGTAGCCCTTGGCCCGGAACGACGCCAACACCTCGTGCCGATGGTCGTGATCACGTGTCTCCACGACGACGAGGATCTCGACGGCGTTGACCGGCAACCTCATGCCAGACCGGTGGTGGGCGACTTCGAGGACGTTCAGGCCCATCTCGGCCAACTCCGTGGTGAGAGCGGCGAGTGAGCCGGGTCGGTCGGTGGTGACGAAGCGGAGGCGCAGATACCGACCGGTCGCACCAAGGCCGTGTTCGATGCAGCGCGCCAACAGCAGCGGATCGACGTTGCCACCGCCGAGCACGAGCGCTGTCGGGCCGTGGTCGGGGCCGATGCGCCCGGCAACCGCTGCTGCCAGCGGAGCGGCGCCCGCCGGCTCGACCACCGCTTTCGCACGCTCAAGGAGCAACAGCATCGCGCCGGTGATCTCGTCGTCGGACACCGTCACGACGTCATCGACGAAGGCTGCAACGTGGGCGAGAGTCAACTCGGTTGGTGCACGGAGAGCGATGCCGTCGGCGATCGTCGCCGGTTCGACGGTGACCGGATGACCATCCGTCAGCGAACCGACCATCGACGACGCGCCGACAGCGGACACACCGATGACCGCCACGTCGGGGCGCTTCAGTTTCACCGCTGCGGCGACACCGCCACAGAGCCCACCTCCGCCGACCGCGACGACAACGGTGGCCAGGTCTGCCACATCGTCAAGCAACTCCAACCCGATGGTGCCCTGACCGGCGAGGATGTCGGGATGGTCGAACGGCGGGACGAACACGGCGTCGTGCTCGGCGGCGAACGCCTTGGCCGACACGATGCAGTCGTCGACGGTGGCACCGCCGAGTACCACCTCGGCGCCGTAGGACCGGGTAGCCGACAGCTTCGGGATCGAGGCTGCGGCCGGCATGAAGATCGTCGACCGATGGCCGAGGAGCTGCGCGGCGAGGGCTACTCCCTGTGCGTGATTGCCAGCCGAGCCTGCGACGACGTGTGAGCCGACCGGCAAACGCGACAGGCGGTTGTACGCACCGCGGATCTTGAACGAACCCGTGCGCTGCCGGAACTCCGGTTTGAGCCATACCTCTCGTCCGAGTCGTTTAGTGAGCGAGTGCGACCGCACGGCCGGCGTCGCCCGCAGCACGTCGGCGATCGAGTTTCGAGCAGCGACGAGATCGTCGAGGGTGAGAAGGCTCATCGCTGGGATCGGTTGGCGATCGTGTTGATGAGTTCCGCCATCCGATGGTCGCGCTCGGTGATGCCGCCGACATCGTGGCTCCAGAGATCGATGACCACCTCGCTGTAGACGTTCGACCAGTTCGGGTGGTGGTCCATCTTCTCGGCGACGAGTGCCACGGCCGTCATGAACGCGAAGGCCTCGACGAAGTCCACAAACTGAAAGCGGCGATGGAGCCGGCCGTCGACGATCTCCCAATCAGGAGGCGGAGCGTCGAGGGAGGTCACGGGTGCCATTCTTGCCGATCCCGGAGCCAGATCCCGTAGGGTCCCGCTCATGGCTCACGTACGCTCCGCGATCCTCTGCGACTTCGCCCAGGTTCGGGAGGGGCTCCTCTTCGTATCGTCGGGAGGGATCACCCGAATCGCCGTACCCGCCATCGGATCATCCGTCACGTTCTCCGCCGCGGGCGAACTCGAAGTGCTCGCGCACGAGGCCGGGGCGACGCACGAGGTGTCGTTCAAGGTCGTGGCCGTCGGGACGTCGACAGTCGTGTGGGAGGCCGCATTGTCGATCAGCACCAGCGCTGCGCCCGGCGGCCTGTTCCCCGGCGAAAGCCTGCACGTTCCGTTCGCGTTCCCCGTCGGTCCGTTCCCGACGATCGAGTTCGGGCCGCACGACCTGAAAGTGTCGATCGACAACGCTGAGACCGAACTTCTCACCTTCTACGTGCTGCAGATGGCGACCGAGAGCTGATCGCCGACCCGCGACCGGTCGCTCGTCCTACTCGTCGGCGAAGTCCCAGGAGACCTCGACAGTCACGCTGGTCTCCACCTCCCCCGCCTGGATCGGCGTGGTAGCTGCCCCGTCGAATGCCATCCGGGCGAGCATCGGAGCTCCCGACGGAGGCAGCACCGTCTCGACGACCGATACGACGCGTCCCAACCCGCGGCCGGACAGCCGGGCGAACTGCTCGGCCTTCGCCATAGCATCGGCGAAGGCTGCGTCTCGCGCGGACTCCAGCGCCCCGGTGTCGGCGGCCATGCCGAACGACACGTTCTGGACGACGACGTCGTCACCGGCCGCGGCTGTCGCCGCGTCGATCACGGCTCCGACGTTGTCGACGTTGCGAACCTTGGCGACCACGTCGTTGGACACCCGAAAGCCGTCGGGACGTGGTGCGGCATCGGTGGGGTACGCGAACTCCTGGTTGATCGAGTAGTTCGCCGTCCGAAGGTCGTTGCCAGCCACTCCTGACTGTTTCAGCGCTTCGGTCAGCCTGCTTGCGGACGCGGCCGCGGCGGCGATCGCCTCCGGCGCTGTCGGTCGCCTCACCGACACTCCCATCGTCACCGAGACGGTGTCCGGAGCGCCCGACACCGAGCCTCGACCGGTCACACGAATACCGGGGCCGCCCATCAGAGACCGAGGGGGTCGGCGAACGGATCAGTGTCGGCCGCGACCGGAGCCGGTTCGTCGCCTCCGGCCGCCTCGACCCATTTCGCGTAGCCGGACTCCTCCAACGCCGTCGCCAACTCGGGGCCACCCGATTCGAGGATTCGGCCCTTCGCGAAGATGTGCACAACGTCGGCATGCAGCTTCTCCAGCAGCCGGTTGTAATGGGTGACGGCGATGACTCCGAGACCCCACTCCGAGGTCGCCTCTTCGACACGCTGGGACACCTGGGCAAGCGCGTCGACGTCGAGGCCGGAGTCGATCTCGTCGAGGATCGCGAACTTGGGGCGGAGGAGCGCGAGCTGCACCGTCTCGTTTCGCTTCTTCTCTCCGCCCGAGAAGTCGACGTTCAGCGAGCGGCCGACGAGCGCAGGATCGAGCCCGACCCGCGCCGCTTCGGCGCTCAGCGTTGCATAGAGGTCGTCGCCCATGCGGCCGGCAGCCACCAGCGACTCGCGCAACACCGACTGGATCGAGACACCCGGAACCTCGGTCGGGTATTGCATGCCCAGGAACAGCCCGGCCTGCGCCCGCTCGTAGGGCGCGAGCGTCGAGAGTTCGACCCCGTCGAGCAGCATCGAGCCACCGGTCACGGTGTAACCGGGGCGCCCCATCAACACGTGAGAGAGCGTCGACTTACCTGACCCGTTCGGACCCATGATGGCGTGAACCTCGCCGCTGCGAACCGTGAGGTTCACCCCGGTTAGGATCGGGCGACCGGCGACCTCCGCGGTCAGATCGGAGATGACGAGCTCGCTCACGACAACACCACCGATACCTCACCGTCGTCGACGACGACTTCGTAGACGGGAACGGGACGGGTTGCCGGAAGACACGACGGTTCGCCGGTCTCGAGGTGGAAACCCGACCCGTGCTTGGGACATTCGATGACCATATCGTCGGGGTCGACCTCTCCCTGGGCCAACGAGATGTCCTGATGGCTGCACCGGTCGCCGATCACGTAGACATCGGAGCCGAGCCGCACGACCGCCAACTCGCGATGGTCGACATCGAATCGCCGGACGCCCCCATCCTCCAATTCCTCCAGAGCACACAGCCGGTGGGTGTGGGGGTGGCTCACGACCCACCCCCCACGGCACCGAGCTTGGCGGCGATCAGCGGGCGGACCACGGCGACGACCTCGGGCACCGCGATCGTGTCGAGGACCTCCTCGAAGAACCCGTTGACCACCAGACGCTCCGCCGTCTCGGGCGGGACGCCGCGGCTCTCGAGGTAGAAGCGCTGATCCTCATCGATGGGGCCGACGGCGGTGGCGTGGCTGCACTTCACGTCGTTGTGGTTGATCTCCAGGTTCGGCACCGACTCGGCCCAGGCCTCGTCGGACAGCTTGATGACCCGATTGGTCTGATCGGCGTTGGACCCGCGGCCTTCATGATCGACGCGGATCATGCCCGTGTACACAGCACGTGCCCGATCATCGAGCGCGCCCTTGAACAGCAGCTCCGAAGTCGTGTCCCGCGCCTCGTGGGTCTGGAACGTGCGCAGGTCGTGCATCTGGTCGCCGTCGCCGAGGTAGAGCGCGGACAGCTGGCCGGTGGCGCCGCGCCCCACGAGACGGCAATCGAATCTGCTCCGGGCGTAGTCGCCACCGAGAGCGACGTGAGACATCCGGAGTGTCGCTTCCTGACCGACCGTCGCCGAGACGGCAGCGAGCTGGTTGGTGGCGCTCCCCCACGCGTTGACCGACACCATCCGAACCCGAGCGGCGTTCCCGACTGAGATCTCGGTTCGCGGGACCACCAGCGCCTCGACGTTGCCAGACGTCGCCCACTCGACCAGAGACAGCTCAGAGTTCTCGGCAGCGTCGATCACCAGCCGGGGAAGCACCAGCGACCCCTCGCCGTCGATGACGTGAATGAGATGAAAGGGAACTTCGACTGCGACGCCGCGAGGAACCGCCAGCAGCAGCGGGTCGGGGCCCTGAGCCAGGGTGAGATCCCCGAACGGGTCGGTGCCTCCGGACAATCCACCGACGGCGACCGCGCTGTCCGCGAGCAGACCGAAACGGACGCCCTTCTCGGAGAGATGCCCCTCCAGGGTCACTGACGCGACACGTCCGTTGTGCAGCACGATCGTCCCGGCGGACCGTCCCAGCGATTCACCCAGAGCAGTGGCGGGCGCCGGCACCGCGACGTGGTCCGCACCTTCGACCGTGTACGCGGCGAGGTCGAGTTGTTCGACCCTGCTGTAGCGCCACTCCTCCAGAGATGTGTCCGGTAGCGCGGCTGTTGAGAACCGCTCGGCGGCCTCGGCGCGCTGAGCGCAGAGCCAATCGGGGCCGGGCAGTGCAGCGGCGCGTTCAGGGGTGAGCTGGTCGACAGACACGGCGTGTCCTTGCGTTGGGATTCGGGTTGCTCGACGGGGAACGAATTACTCCCACGGCGATAGGAGAAATCTAGTTGCCCGGCAGTCCACCGGGCCAAGCGTCCTCAATCGCCTCGAACTCCGCAGCGGTCAGCGCGACGGGACTCGACACCCGCGGCGCCCGAATGATCTCGGCACGAGAGAAACGCTCGTCGCCGGCCAACTCGATCAGCCGAACGGGTTCGGCGACCAGCTCGAGGTCGAGGCCCACTTCAAACCGTTGGCGGCCGTCCTCGCGAAACGAGTCAGGCCACGGCGGGGTCGCAATCTCACCGACCCCCCACACTCCGGTCGCCGGTGACTTTCGCCCGCCGGTCACCCACAAAACGCAGGGCTGCCCCGGCGACACGAGGTCGACGCGATAGCTGGCGGCCATCTCCCACGAGGTGATGCCGGGAGCAGCGGGGTCGGCCAGTTTGGCCTTGATCGCTCCGATCACGTCCCAAACCTCGGGCTTCGCCTTGAACAGCCAGGCCGCGACCTCTGTCCCGTCGCGCAGCCGAGCGATCGGATCGGCGGCCACCCGTCAACCGCGCCGAAACCAGCGTCGCCATCCACGCGGCTCGCTGTGGCCTCCGCCCCGGCCGACACCCCCGAAACCGTGGGTGCCGCGCCGACCCCGCTCGGCATCGACTTCAGCGCGGGTGCTGTCGACAACTGCGTTGACGATGTTCTCAGCCTCGTCCAGAAGTGCTGCGATGGACGGGTCGGAGCCGACGCTCGCCGGCTCCGGCGGTGTCGGCGGGGTGATGAGCGATCCATGGGACCAGTTCACGTCCGCCAAACGGGGCTGGAACGCAGCACAGTTCTCGGGGCACCTCCAAGGAGCCTCGGGAGCGAGGTCCAGGTCGCATTTCCGCACCGACTCACCTGTGGGATACGTACGGCTCTCGAAGAACTTGCACCCCTCACGCATCGGCATGCCCGCCATTGTGCCGATCGGAGACCTTGATTTGCCACCGGTACCTGCCGACCTTCTCAGCATGAGGCTGTCGCGAACCGACCGTGCACCGAGCGGTCCGAACTCCGATCACTATCCCGAATCGGAGACGCCGGTGACGCCGGTGACGCCAGGGGCGACCACCTCTCCCGACGACGGGCTCTGGTCGACACTCACCGTTGCTGGTGTGGCCGCGGCGATCCTCGGTCCCGACGGGGCCATCGAATGGTGCAATCCGGCCTTCGCCGACATCGCGAGCCGGACACCCGACGAGGTCGTGGCGATCCCGATCCTGACGGCGCTCGGGGTGAATCACCCCGACCGGTTGCGCCCCGGGCTGGTCGCAGCGGCCCGAGGAGAAACCCCACTGCGCCGGTTCGAGGTGGAAACCGTCGACTGGGCTGGGAAACGTCGCACGGTCGCAGTCTCCGCTTCGCTCACCGACCTCTGGATCGAACCGCACCGCGTCGTCGTCATCGCCGAGGACCTGACAGCCGAACGGCGAGGAAAGAACCACCGGTTGCGGTCCGCGATCGACGTCGATCGCCGGGCAACGGAGGATGCGCTGACCGGCCTGCCGAACCGCGCCACATTCGAAGCGTTACTGGAGTCGTCGCTCCGTCGATCCCGTCGCAATCTGACGACGCTCGCCGTACTCAGTATCGACCTCGACGGGTTTCGTGTCGTGAACGAGCGACTCGGCACCTCCGCCGGCGACGAACTCCTTCGAGCCGTCGCGCACCGGCTGACCGACACCCTCCGCCACGACGACTTCGTGACCCGCTCAGGTGGCGACCAGTTCATCGTCGTCGCCGAACAGGTTGACACCGAGTCGCTCGGTCATCAGCTGGCCCGCCGACTCGCGTCGCACGTCGCAGACCCGCTCGTCGTGGACGGCGTCGACGTACGGATCGGTTGCTCGATCGGTTTCACCCTGGCCTCCGGCCATGAGCGGGCGGCTGAGCTGATCGCGGAGGCCGAGCAGGCGATGGCCGGAGCGAAGCGAGCCGGCAAGGGCCGCTCGATGTCGGTGTCGCAGCTCAGAGCAGGACCGGGCAGCGCCGCACAGTCGAGCCGGATCGACTGGAACGAACTCGCCGTCGAACGACCCGATCCTGAGCCGGAGGGCGACCCGATTCCCGGCCTCCCGGCGCCGACCGAGGGGCTTGCAGAGGAGCTGCTCCCCAACCTGGACCTCGACCACAATCGACACGACAAGGCTCGCTTCGACACCGAGGACTCCGCGAACCGCTGACCGACCGGGTCGCTACTCTCGGCCGATGGCCGACCTCGGGAACCCTCGCTACGTTCGCTTCACCAACTTCCGCAAGAACGGATCCGCGGTCTCCACGCCGGTCTGGTTCGCGTCGTTCGGCAACGAGTGGGTGTTCTCATCAGCGCCCGACGCCGGCAAGATGAAGCGGTTGCGCAACGACTCTCGTGTCGAGATCACCGCCAGCGACGTTCGAGGCCGGGTCAGAGGGGGCACCCCTGTCTTCAGCGGTCGTGCTCGAGTACTCGACGTCTCAGAACACGACGCCGCCGAACGGGCAATGCGGAAGCGCTACGGATGGCAGTGGTCACTCTTGCGGTTGTCGGAGAAAGTACGCGGAATCGTTGGGATCAATGCCGAACCGGCCTACATCGCCGTCGAACTCGGCGAGGTGCTCCGCACCGAACCCTGACCACGCCACCCGACACGGAGTCGGCTTCGCCAGCTCAGCCGACGCTGCCTTCCATCTG
>JAIBBP010000250.1 GCA_019694615.1 Microthrixaceae bacterium
GTGACGCCCGTGTCCATCGCGGTCAGCGCATGGTGGAAGCCCTCAACCGCCTGGGCGTGCCGGTGCGTTGGGAGCGGGTGCGCGAGCTGGCGCAGGGCAGCGTGGGACGGCCCCACGTGGCCCAGGCTCTTGTGGAGACGGGCCACGTGCGTTCGCTGGGTGAAGCCTTCGACATCTACATTGGCCACGGGCGGCCCGCCTACGTGCCGCGCCCGCGCTTCACGGCCGTCGAGGCCATCCAGTTCGTCCGCGCTCACGGCGGCGTGGTCAGGATCGTCGACGGCGGGACAGGCGCGACTATCGAAGTCGAATTGCCCAGCAGCTCAAGCGATCAGACACCAGGCTTCAGCAGAACGTGAGGCAAAGAAGAGACGCCGGAGCGCAGTGTTGTCCCAGGTCAGGGCCTATGCTGCGGTCAGCCAAGCTTCCCATGGGTCGCGTGTACTAAGGGTTAAAGTCCCCCCTCCGACACGTACGGTTACCCCACGGGGTTGAGCCTGCACAGCGATGGTGCCGCTGGGGTCGTAGCGCAGCGTGACGCCGAGTTCCCGGTAGAGATCGGCCTTGTCGGTCGGGTCGGCGGCGCCGAGTGCGCCAACGATGTCTCGGAGCGCGAGGGCGAGCGCTTTCACCTGGCTGGAGCTGAGCTGCTCACCGGGGATCTGCTGGCCGAGCTGGGCTTCGAGGCCGCTCCGCTCGCGATGGGCTTCGGTGATCCACGCCGCGGCGAGGGCGGGGTCGACGTCGTGGTCGAGGAGCTGGTGGTACTTGCCGATGCGTCGGTCGCAGTCAGCGATGCCCGCCCGCAGGCGTTCCTCGCGCTCGATGGTCTCGGGGTCGGGTTCGGACACGCCGGCGAGCGTCTGGCAGGTGCGCTCGATGTGGTCGTCGTCGAACAGTTGGGCGAGCCACTGGTCGAGGCCGGGGGTAACGGAAGCTTCTCGGACGTAGACGCTGCGTGGGTGTCCACCCTCGGGTTGGGGGTAGTCGGTGGGGTACTTGCAGCGGTAGTAGGCGGTGCCGTGGTTCCGCTGGCCCTGCATGCGCCGGCCGCAGATGTCGCAGTGCATCAATCCGCTGAGCAGGTAGTGGCGGCCCTCGGCCGGCTGCCGCGGCGGGCGCTGCTTCGGCGTGGAGAACATGGCTTGGGCGGCGTCGAACTGCTCCCGGGTGACGATGGCCTCGTGCATAGGCTCGGGCGACCAGATCCATTCGCTGGTGTCGTTCCAGCGCATCTTGGTCTGGTGACCGAGGGCCACGTCGTCGACGTCGAGGAGGACCTCGTCCTTGCGCTGCTTGTTCCAGATCTCGAAGCCGGTGTAGCGGGGGTTGGCCAGGATGGCCCGCACGGCGGTCTTGGCCCAGCGGCCGCGGCCGGTGGCGCGGTGCGGGTTGCGGCCGGGATCGTTAGCGGAGGGGGAGAGGATCCCGTCACGGTTGAGTCCGAGCGCGATGGTCTGGAGTCCTGAGCCGGCGCAGAACTCCTCGAAGATGCGCTGCACGACCGGGGCGGCGATCGGGTCGACCTCGAGGCGGCGGAGGCGTTGGCCGTTCGCCGCCTTGGAGGGGTTGGGGTGGGGGCCGGCGTCGCCGAGCAGGTAGCCGTAGGGCGGGCGCCCGCCGAGGAAGCGGCCTTCGATGGCGGCCTGGGATGCCATCGCCGTGCGGACGCGGGTCTTGATGCGGGTGCGTTCGCCCTTGCTCATCCCCCCGTAGAGCGACATGACCAGATCGTGGGCTTCTGAGCCGGGGTCGATGGCGCCGCCGACCTCGGGCACCCACAGCTCGACGCCGAAGTGGGTGAACACCGGGAAGGTGAGGCCGAACTGGTTGCCGTAGAACGCGCGCTGCGGTTCGCCGATGACGACGGCATCGAAGCCGCGGTCGGGGTCACGAAACGTGTCGAGCAGGCGGGACGCTTCCGGTCGGCGCTTCGACGGGAGGGAGCGGGACTGACCGATGTCGAAGAACTCGGCGACCACCTCACCGCCGTCTGGCTCGATGACCTGGCGGGAGCGGGCGAGCTGCCAGTTCCGCGTCGAGGCTGGGTCCTGCTGGTCCTCGGTGGACACCCGGCCGTAGAACGCGAACCGCATCACGTCTCAGGACGCTACGCCGTCGGTCTGACACCGAGCCTCGGGAACGGCGCCAGGGCGGTCAGCGCGCTGCAGGATCCGCAGCAGCACCCGGGCCAGCCCGGGCGTGAGCGTCGGCGGCTTCACGGGCGTCCGAACCGCGACGGCTGAAGTCCTACAGGAGCGGCTGCGCTGCGCGAGGTCGAGGGAATCGGTGGGCGGTTCCACGGTGAACCTAAGTGCGCAGAGGGGTCGCCTTCACCGAGGAAATCCGGCGGATCCGGGTTCGGGCGCCGGTGGTCAGACGAGTGGTCAGGGTTGTGTTCAGGTATGACCAGGGCCGGCGGCGATGGTCAGGTCGTCGCCCGCCTTCCGATCTCGTGGGCCGCTGCCTCGACGAGCTGACCGAGGTAGCGGCCGGCGGTCAGGTCGCTGCGGCGGGAGAGTGTGACGAACTCGGGCCAGCGGTCCTCGTCGATGAACACCCGCAAGGATCGCTGCGCTGGCGCCGGATCGCCCTCGCCGGGGCTGCGCCGTCTCCGCGTTTCGGCAGGCCGTAGACATCGCCGCCGGCGATCGCATCCAGTTCGGCATGAATGAGGTCGCGCAGCGCCCAGCCGGTCCAGAGGTAGCGGCGCCGGGCGTCGGTGCTGAACGCCTCGAACGCTTCCGGGTCGACCATGAGTTTCACGGTCCGTCCACGGCGCTGCCGTTCCCCCTGAACGTCCGGTTCGGATGCACGCGTACGCTCACGATCCAGTGCTCGTTCGGCACGTCGGATCTGCGTGTGGGCCTCCTTGATCTCCCGGCGGAACCGAGTGAGCTCCCCGAGCAGCCGGCGGCGTTCGTTCAGCAAGGCCTCGAGTTCCTCGACGCGCGCTCGCTCGGCCTCGACCTGTGAGGCCAACGGGGCAATGCCCTCCGCGGCTCGCTTGATGCTGGCGTCGAGTTCCCGTTGGCGCGCCTCGGACTCAGCGGCGTCGACCTTGTACCTCCACCGTTCAGGAGCCCGGTGACGCTGGAGTAGCCAGCTCATGACGAGGCTCCGGACGTCCCCGGCAGCCACCGACAGCCTCGGCAGCCTCCGCGCACCCGCGCCAGTCTGTGCCATTCCCTGACCAGCCTGCGAAGGGCGACGTTGCGGACCTCGGGGGGTGCGATCGGCGGTGGGGCGGCGGTCGCTGCCATCCAGAGCAGGCGGGGGCGGGCCGCACACGGCCGACGAACGGTGGTGGTCGGATGGATGGCGGGTCGATCGCGTGGTCGCACGGGATACTCCTCGGGTTGGCTCCAAGCCCCCGATGCTGCTTCCGACCCCTGAACACGAGTCTGACCACCAGCAAGCGGCCGTGGATCGCCTCGGGCGGACTCGGTTCCCATGATCGGGCCCGTGACGTGCGACGCTGGGGCCATGGCCGAACTGGCAGGGCGCCTGTACATCCCGAAGCTCTACAACATCGATGGCGACCGAGGGAGTACCACGGGCCGAGGCAACCCGATTCGTAGCGGTTGTCGGGCTGAGGCCGGGGACGGCTGACCGCACACACCGTTCCCGCGGGGACCGATCGTGATGACGCCGACGTTCGCGCCGAGCTCGAGCGGTTGGAGCTGCTGTGCAGCCACCCCCCACCCCTTCCCGGGGAAACGGTGAGTCCGAGAGAGCGCCCTGTTGCTTGTGGCGGCCCCAGCACCACATCTTCTCCGCCGCGGTCCGCGCGCAGCTCGTGTTGCCACCCGCCTCTACGTCCACGATCCCTCCTCCCGGTGGCGTCACCTCCACAGGGGTGGTGCGTCGGCCGAGCGTGCCGTCACCGATCTGGCCGTCGAAGTTCTGCCCCCAACAACCCACCCCTCCCAAGTTCGTGGCTACGCAGTAGTGGCTTTCGCCGGCAGCGAGATCGACCACTCCGCTCAGCCCGACGACCGTCGCGGCGGTAGACGTCGAGTAGGCCCCGTTCCCGGATCCGTACCCCCAGCAGCGGACCGTCAGATCGGTCATCCGTGCACATCGCCGTAAACCGTGGTCACGACCTGGACGGGCTGTGGGGCCTCGGCTCCGGCGGGTGACCCGGTGTCCGCCACCAGGAGACCGCCGATCGAGGCGATCAGGAGAGGAATCAGGAGTCGACGCACGGCAAACCTCGCTGCTCGTAGTGCTGGTGGGTCGATCCTGCGTCGCGTGGCTACGGCGACTGTCCGCTGCTGCACCGAATCGGCGTGCCACCGGTCACGGCCGGCAGCGCTGAACCGTCGCCCACCAGGTCAGCTCAGGGTTGTCCTCTTGACGACGCCCCGGCCCCCGTCGACGGTGACGAGCTCACCGTCGGTGAGGCATCTGGTCGCATCGAGGGTCCCGACCACGGCGGGTATTCCGTACTCCCGGGCGACGATCGAGGCGTGCGCAGCGACGGATCCGCCGTCGGTGACAACCGCGGCGATGACAGGGAACAAGGGCGTCCAACCGGGCGTGGTCACCTGGGCGATCAGCACGTCACCCGGCTGCACTCGGTCGAACTCGTCGACCGTCCGGACGATTCGGGCAGGCCCGGTGGCGACGCCCGGGCTCGACGGATGGCCGACGATCACCCCGGCCTCGGAAGCCTCGACCTCGCCGGAACGTATGAGCCCCAGCTTCTTCGCTCCGCGCTCGTGGTTGCTCTTCCTCGGTCCGACGCGCTCGGGCGGCACCAGAGCCGACTGCCGACGCCGAAGCGTGCGGCGGGTGGCCACCTCGCCTCGGAGATCGAGAGGGTCGTCGCCGAACAGCGCGTCGTCGAGCTCGTCACGGGTGACGAAGAAGACATCCGCCGGAGCCGCGATCGTGCCCCGATCGGTGGCGAGCTCACCGAGGCGGATTAGCGCACGGCGCGCCACCGGCCAGCCGAGCGTCATCGCAGCGGCGATCTCCTGGCGGACCGGTACGTACTCCTGGGCGATCGAAAGGAGCTGTTCGAAGCGTCGGAGGCGCTTGGGATCTCCGCTGAGTGCCGACCTGCATCGCCCCTCGGCGTCGGTGCGGGCGGTGACCAACGCCCTCTGCTGTGCCACAGACGGCGCGGTGACCTCCCCGGTCGTCTCTCCGAGGGTCGGGCTCGCCCAGTCGAGGCTGACGACCGAGTGCGGCGGGGCCGACACCGGCTCGGTGAGGCCTCCGAGCAGCGTCATGTGGCTCCCACCGACCGGTTCGGAGAGGTGCCGCCCGTAGAACGACCCGAGCGCGAGCTCCGATTTGTAGGCGAACCCGAGTGTCTCGACGACGGGGAGCATGACCTCGCCGAAGGAGTCGCACACGCTGTCGACCAACTCGATCAGTCGTCGCGCTGGCGCCTCGTCCACCTCCGCCTCCGCGGTGGCGACCCGCGCGCGGTACCGCGGCAGAACGTCAGCCCGGAACCGCCCCAACGACGGTCGCGCCGTAATCCGTTCGAGTGGAGCCGGATCCGACCACATCTTGGCGATGGCGCTCACCGACCGGATGGTGTAGCCGGGCCGGCGCAGCATGGCGCCGACGAGCCTGCCGTCGACTCCTCCGATCCCGCCGAAGCACCACCCGTTCACAACCACGTTGTACGGGGCGGTCGTCGCCATCCCGACCTGCTCACGGCAGTACTGCTCGAACGCGGCCTCGTGACGGGGTAGGAACCACGTCCGGAAGAGCGGTGTGACGGGTTCGGGGAGCCACTCCCCGATGCGGAAGTCGCGTCGCCACCAGCCCTTCAGGCCCGTCGGATTCCACTCCACCTCCTCGGGGATCGCGGTCAGCGGGCGGGCCTGCAACAACCAGAGCTCCCCGTCGGCGATCGCCCATTCGATGTCCTGTGGAACGGAGCCGAGCGCCTCGACGGACCGGGCCAGTTCGGCGACCCGGGTCGCAGCGTCGGCCGACATGACCGTCGCCTCACCGCTGCAGGTGGCGCCGGTCACGGTGACCGTCCATTCCTCGCCGACGGACAGGCCCGACACGAGCTTCTCACCCAGCCCGCGAACCGCCGTCACCTGGACCTCGTCCCGCGAACCTGTCACCGGGTTCGCCGTGAACGCGACACCGGCGAGGTCAGCCGGAACGAGGTGCTGGAGGAGCACCGCGATGTCGCCGTTGGCACCCGGGTTGTACGCGGCGACGCGAGCGGCCGCCGCCGACGCGACCACCCGCTCCACGGCGTCCACCACGTCGTCGTACCCGGAGACATCGAGCACCGATTCGTAGAGGCCCGCATAGGAGGCGTCCGCGGTGTCCTCGGCCACGGCGCTCGACCTGACGGCGAGAGGCTGGTCGCCGAGATGGGTGAGCGCCTCTCGGACGGCCGTGGAGAGCACCGCCTCGTCTTCCGACGCGACATCGGTCGGGATCACCACACCGTCGGGGACGTTGAAGCCGAGTGCACGGAGCTCACTCAGCCTTGCCGCCTTCGCTCCGAGGCGGCCGACCACCGCCGGACCCTCCCCGAGAAGCGCAGTGTGCCTCCTCGACAGGACTTCGTCGCTCATTGTGTTCCCTCCCTTTCCATTTGCTTCCCGCCTGACGTCGAGGGATGCCCGACTCGGCCGTCCCGTGCCGCCCGTTCGATCACGAGCTGTGCCGTCCACGCGAGCAACCCGGCCACCTCGTCGACTTCGAGGCCTGCCTGGGTCATCGTCTGCGCGGTCGCCCAGCTGCCGATACCCGCCACGAGTGTGGCGAGACGGCCGCACTCGACGGTGTCGAGCTGGGGAATCTGGCGAGAGAGGGCCGCGGTCAGGTGATCGAGCCGCTCCAGTCGGCGAGCCTTTGATCGCTCGTCGTCGTCGATTCCCGCACGTACGAGTGCGGTCAGGAGCTGAGCGTTCCGGGCGAGTCCGGGGAGCTCCCGACGCATCAGCTCCACGATGTCCGCGTCGGTCCCGAGGATCTCAGCGTCGGACAACAACTGCCCTCGGACCTCATGGCGCACGTAGGGCTCGATGGCGTCGAACAGGTCGTCCTTGGTCGGGAAATGGTTGTAGACGCTCCGAACCGACACCCCCGCCCGCCGTGCCACCGCGGAGATCGAGATCCTGGATGGCCGCTCCTCGACGAGCAGGTCGCAGAGGGCTCCGACGATCCGCGCCCTCGTCGCCAGCGCCTGTTCCTCGCGGAGAGGACTGTCATAGGTCCGAGCCACCTCGTTCACTGCATTAATACTGTAATGAGAACATGAAAGATGCAACCCCGGCGGGGCCGCCTGGGAAATGCGGATCCCTGCCCATCGGCGGTCACGTAGCTGCCCGCTGCCGGCCAACGGACCTGCCCAGTGGAGGTCAGGTGATCCGCTCACGTTGACGTTTCTACGCTCCCGGCGATGGCCCGGCGGGTGCCCCTACCGGTCGAGTGCGGTTGCTGGACCAGCGAGAGCCGTCGGGTCAGCTGGTCCGCGACGATCAGCTACAGCAGCATGCCGGCTGGCCATGCATCGAGGTGCAGCGGCCCCACGGGGTCACACCCCCACGACGGCCCCGGGTCGGCTGGAGGCAGGCACCGGCGGGTCCGTTCCCCAGCGCACCCAGAACGTCGAAGCCCCGCAGTAGACCGTGCGCCGTCCGGTATTGATTCCGATGGCACAACTGTGACGGGTTAGGACGGGACAGGCTTGACAAGACTTGCATGTACTGCCAATGTGATGTCATGTCGGTCACGAAGGATGAGCGGCTCCAGATCCGGGTGGATCCTGCTGAGAAGCGCCTGCTTGAGCGCGCCGCTGAGGCGTCGCATGTGTCGGTGTCGGCGTTCGTGCTCCAGTCCGCCGCCGCTCAGGCGGCCGAAGTGCTCGCGGAGCGTCAGCTCATCGAGCTCAGTGCCGAGGCCGCGGGCGCGTTCAACGACGCACTCGACACTCCGGCGACGGTGAACCAGCGTCTCGCGTCGGCGCTCGAACGGCCCCGGAAGTTTCGGTGGATTGACTGAGTTCCGCCGCCCCGAGCCGCTCGACCCCAAGCTCCACGACCGCTCGACCTTCGACTCGGGCGCATCGGATCTCGACGAGTGGCTCCGGCGATACTCGACCCAGAACCGCCGGAGGAACACCGCTGCGACTTGGGTTGTCACGACTGCAGACTCGGCGGTCGTCGCGTATGTGAGCCTCGCGATGACCAGCATCGTTCGCGGAGACGCGCCGTCGTCGGTGGCCAAGCACGCTCCCGATCCGGTGCCCGCCCTGTTGATCGGCCGACTCGCCGTCGATCGATCCCACGCCGGGCTCGGCCTCGGGACGGCGCTGGTCGCCCACGTGCTGGCCACCGCCGTCGATCTCAACGCTCGAGCCGCGTGTCGAGCTGTCGTCGTGAGCGCGATCGATCAGGCGGCGCGGTCGTGGTGGGAGCGCCTTGGCTTCCACCCGTTCGATCCCGCCGATCCAGGCAATCCCGATCTCTACCTGCTGACCAGCGAGATCGAGGCCACGCTTTGGTCCCTCGGCTGACTGTCACGGGCAGACAGCGAACCGGCCGTGCCCGAGCGTCCGTGGGGTAGTGGTTCCACTCGCCCCTCCGACACCACACTGACCAGGGCAAACGCCCTGGTCAGCGCAGTTTTCGGCAGCGGTGCCGAGCCTCGAAACGGGTCCTTGTCATTGGTTTGTCATCACCAGTGCCCGTCTTGCGCGTCGTCGCGGACTTCATGACGTCAAGGGTAGACGACCACTCGCAGATCTTGTCCCGGTTCGTTGAGCCTGCGGCTCCCCAGGCCACAGAGGAGATCGCAGTGTCGTCGGCTTCGGTGCGCGCATAGGTCGGTGTGGTGAGCATCGGACTGCTCGCGCCCGCGGGCGAGTACTACATCGGCGAGGTCGCCTCCTCGGCGGAGGCGTACTACACCCGCCGCGGTGCGAGTGTCGGACGCTGGGTCGGCTCGCTCGCTGCGGAGATCGGACTGTCCGGAGGGGTCGCGGCGGAGGACTTCCGGTCGGTGCTCGCCAGGCCGTGATTCACATTCGGGCGAGCAGCTCGTGCGCCGCAAGTCCTCGACGGGTCGCTGCCGGCGAAGCACTCGATCCGTCGCAGACCTTCGACGTGTTGCAGGTGTGATGACGATCCTCCGACGTGGTGAACCACCAGACCCGCCAGCGTGACCACGACAAGATCATCCCGAACACCACCAGGTTCACGTTCCACCCGAACCGGCCAGCCCAGCCCGACACGTCACAGAAGTCGAACTGGGCCTCGTCACCCGGTGCCGTGTAGATCGGCACCGACACCGCTTTCGCCGCCGTGAACCGAGGGCCCCGAATGTCGCGCACCGCCCGCACGACCGTCGGATACGAACCGTCAAAACCCTCGGCACGCAACTTGTTGTGCACCGACACCGCCAACAACCGCGGGTACGCCTCGAGCATCGAGGTGATCCTCGAACGCCACTGGTCGGTCATCACCAGCGCCTCCGTCGACCTCGCCGCCGGCGGCCCCGCCTTCAGATACTTGCTGACCGTAGTGCGGTGCCAGCCGGTCTCCTCGGCGATCTCGCCGATCGTCCAACCCTGCTTGTGCAGGTCATTCACATTCACGTAGTTCTCCTGGTTCATCATGGAGAGCGGCTCCTCCGGTCGCGTCGTGCTTGGTCGCTCGACACGCTGGAGGGGCCACCCACATCGGTGGTGGATGCCAGCCAGAAGACCCCGGCACCCATGTCGGTTTTCAGTGATCGTGAATGACGCTTCTCAGTGATCGCTCACAGATGAAGCCGAGAGCGGTCTCCGGGCTCACTTCGTTGCGGTAGTAAGCCACCGCGGTATCAATATCGGTCGCCGCAAGCGTGCGAAGTTTGGCTTGCACCGTGAACTCAGGAATCGACCTTGGCGCGGTCTCGGAGCAATTCGAAGTACGCAGCGTCGGCACTGCAGAGGATGGGGGAGCGAGCGCCATCGAGCAGCGCATCTCGGAGTTGGCGGCGGTCGTGATCGCGACGGATCAAGTCGCGCACGTACTCACTGGTCGATCCGTAGTTGCCCTGGCTGACTTGCGAATCGACGAACTCCTTGAGCTCGTCTGGAAGCGACACGTTCATGGTGCCCATGGCTCCTCAACATAGGGAGAGCTGGCAGAGTTTGCCACGTTTGCTCCCCGCGGCATCGATCCAAAGGCAGCTGCGTGAGGGTTGGGCGTCAGCTACTGGCAGCCGACGTCGGTGATGTGGACGACGGCCCGGCCTGCCTCGTCGCTGGCGGCGAGATCGACGAGACCGCAGATGCGCCAGTCGTGGTTGTCGGCAGGGTCATGGAGGATCTGGCTGACCGACCAGCAGCCGCGATGGTCGACGGGGTGCTCGTCGACCAGTAGGAGTGCAGGGTTGCGGGCGTCGGAGCCGATACCGAGCGTGCCGTACTCCTCGAAGTAGGGGGCCATCGCGTCGAACCACCGCTGAGCATCCCACCCGTCGTCGCCGTCGAGCGCCTCCAGCTCCTGCCATTGCCCGGTGCCGATGAACTCGACCCGCTGGAACAGGGCGTTGCGCACGAGCACAGTGAACGCCCGACGGTTGGCGGTGAGGGCCGGCGGCGGCAGGTCGATGGGCGGCGCGTCGGCCGAACTCGCCGCACTCTCGCTCGGGTTGCGGAGCGCCTCCCACTCGTCGAGCAGGCTGGAGTCCACCTGTCGGACCAGCTCGCCCAGCCATTCGGTGAGATCGACGAGCTCGTCGGTCCTGGCACTGTCGGGGACGGTTCGCACGAGGGTCTTGTAGACGTCGGACAGGTAGCGCAGGACGGTGCCCTCCGAACGCGCCAGGTTGTAGAAGCGGACGTAGTCGCCGAAGTCCATGGCCCGTTCCCACAGGTCGCGGGCAACGGATTTCGGCGAGAGCGGGTGCTCAGCCACCCACGGGTTGGCTTCCCGGTAGACTCCGAACATCGGCTCGAGCAGCTCGGCGAGCGGTCGGGGCCACGTGATCTCGTCGAGGGCTGCCATCCGCTCGTCGTAGTCCATGCCTTCGGCCTTCATGGCCTCCACCGCTTCTCCCTTGGCCTTGAACAGCTGGGCGCTCAGGATCTGTCGAGGGTCGTCGAGCACGGACTCGATGACCGACACCATGTCGAGGGCGTAGGTGTCGGACTCCGGGTCGAGCAGGTCGAACGCGGCCAGAGCGAACGGCGACAGCGGCTGGTTGAGGGCGAAGGTCTGCTGGAGGTCGATCGTGACCCTCACGGTGCGGCCCCACTCGTCGGGCTCGTCGAGCTCCTCCACCACCTCGGCCGCAAGAAGCGAGGTGAACAGGTCCGCGGCGCGCGCCACGTGGTCGGCCCGACGGGTTTCGGTCTCGTAGTTGTCCGTGAGGAGTCGGTGCAGCGCGGCCCGGCCATCCCCGGGTCGATCCAACACGTTGAGCAGCATCGAATGGGTCACGGCGAACGAGGAGGTGAGTGGCTCGGGCGGCGCGGAGACCAGGCGATCGAACGTCGGTTCACCCCACGACACCTGGCCGGGTGGTGGCTTCTTCTTCTGGATCTTGCGAACCTTGCCGTCCTGTGCGGTCCGGGCCGCAGCCTTCGCCGCCGCCCTATGGTTCTCGATGACGTGATCGGGCGCCAGCGCGATGACGGTGCCCATCGTGTCGAACCCGGCGCGCCCGGCTCGCCCGCCGATCTGGTGGAACTCCCGCGCGCTGAGGATGCGGGTCGCCGTTCCGTCGTATTTCGCGAGCGCGGTGAAGACCACGGTCCGGATCGGCACGTTGATACCGACGCCGAGCGTGTCGGTCCCGCAGATCACCTTGAGCAGCCCGGCCTGGGCCAGCCGCTCGACCAGGCGCCGGTACTTCGGCAACATCCCAGCGTGATGCACGCCGATGCCGTGGCGCACGAACCTGGCAAGCGACTTGCCGAACCCGGCAGCAAAGCGGAACCCGCCGATCAGCTCGGCGATCTGGTCCTTCTCGGATCGGGTCAGGAGGTTGACGCTCATGAGGGACTGCGCCTGCTCGACCGCTGAGGCCTGGGTGAAATGCACGACATACACGGGGGCTTGGTGAGTCGACAGCAGCTCCTCGAGCACTTCGGGAAGCGGTGTCATCTTGAAGTGGTGGACCAGAGGGATCGGTCGGGTCGCCGAGCGGACGACGGCGACAGGCCGGCCGGTTCGCAGGGGGAGTGTTTCGGTGAACCGGGTGACGTCGCCGAGCGTTGCCGACATCAGGATGAACTGTGCGCCGGGAAGCTCCAGCAGCGGGACCTGCCACGCCCAGCCGCGGTCGGGGTCCGCGAAGAAGTGAAACTCGTCCATGACGACCTGGCCGACGTCGGAGTCGGCACCTTCGCGCAACGCAAGGTTGGCGAGGATTTCCGCGGTGCAGCAGATGATCGGGGCGTCGGGGTTGACCGACGCGTCGCCGGTCAACATGCCCACGTTGTCGGCGCCGAACGTCCTCGACAGGTCGAAAAACTTCTCCGACACCAGGGCCTTGATGGGCGCGGTGTAGTAGCTGCGTCGCCGCTCGGCCAGCGCCACGAAGTGGGCGGCGACAGCGATCAGGCTCTTGCCCGACCCGGTTGGTGTGTCGACGATGACGTGGGACCCGCCGACGATCTCCAGGAGGGCTTCCTCCTGGTGGGGGTACATGGTGAGCCCGCGACCATCGACCCAGCCGAGGAACCTATCCATCACCGCATCGGGATCGGGTGAAGTCGGGATCAGCTGGCCGAGGTCGGTCACCTCGGCAGCGTAGGAGGCCAGGGCCGCGATCGGCGGCGCCGGGCACGACGATGCTCAGGCCACAGCGGCGCGGAACGCGCTGAAGATGTCGCCTGGCAGTGGATCGTGCAGCTCCCAGGTGATCTGCATGGGGCGCTCCGAGCGGTGCTCGACGTAGCGCGCTCGGCCTACGCAGAAGTAGGGCCTGGTTCGGCCGTTGATGTCGGTGCGGCTGGAGCGCACGAACAGCACCACGTTGGTGCCCCGTTTCTCGTGGTTGATGTAGCGCTGGCCGCTGCTGTTGTAGGTGGTGGTGGTGATCACCCGCAGCGTCCTGCCGGCTTCCGTGTGCCGACGCAACACGCACGGAGCGAGCGGGATGTGGCGCGGACG
>JAIBBP010000096.1 GCA_019694615.1 Microthrixaceae bacterium
CCTGCATTCCACCGGCGATCTCCACCAGGTCGGCGAGGCGCAACAGACCGCGCATCGGCTTCGGCCCCGGTGCGCACACCCGGCCCGAGACGCTGAACAGCCGAACCTCGGGATCCAGGAGGGCCGCGGTGATGTCTCCCAGCGGCGTGAGGTCCTCCGCGATCGCCCGTTCGACGGCGGCGCGAACGGCGAACAGGGGCGGGTCGAAGTAGCTCACGAGCCCACCACCAGCCGATGGCGTTGTTCCTCGCGGGCGCCAGGAAAGTCCGTTCGGGCGTGGGCTCCCCGACTCTCCTCGCGGGCGTCGGCGGCGGTCAGCAACGCCGCGCCGACCTGAACGAGGTTGCTCAACTCGCATGTCGCCGGATCTGTCGGATCGGTGGGGAGTTCGGCCCACACCTCGTCGAGGATCGCCTGGGCCGCGCCGATCGATTCGGCGGTCCGAAGCACACCGGCGTGCACGGTCATGGCCCGCTGCACAGCCCTCCGAAGTTCCGCCACCCGAGCGGGAGAGACCGACATCGCGTCGCTCTTGGCGAGCAACGGACCTTCGATGAACTCGCCGCCGATGGTCAGGTCGCTGGTGGCCTCCCCCCGGGCACTTCGCATCGCGCCGGTGTCGGTCGGGCCGTCGATGCCGGCACCGATCGCTTCGACAACCCGTGCGCCGAACACCATGCCTTCGAGCAATGAGTTCGAGGCCAGTCGATTCGCGCCGTGCACACCCGAGCAGCTGGTCTCGCCGGCGGCCCAGAGCCCCGGCAACGTGGTGGCGCCGTTGAGGTCGGTGACGATTCCACCGCACTGGTGATGCGCAGCCGGTGCGACGGGGAGGAAATCGACGGACGGATCGAGGCCCGCGGCCTCCAGGTCGGCTGCGATGGTCGGGAACCGGACATGGAAGTGGTCGAGTTGGGTGGCATCGAGCCACACGTGGTCGATGCCCTGTTGGAGCATCCGCGCCGTGATCGCTCGAGAGACGACGTCGCGAGGCAGTAACTCGTCGACGAACTGCTCACCGTTGGCGTCGCGCAACAGCGCGCCGTGCCCCCGCAGCGCCTCTGAAAGCAGCGGCCGCGGCATCGAGGGGTGGTCGAGCGCTGTGGGGTGGAACTGGAAGAACTCCAGATCGGCGACGGCGACGCCGGCGCGGAGCGCCATCGCTACGCCGTCGCCGGTGGCGACGGGCGGGTTGGTCGTGACCGCGAACAGCTGGCCGGCACCACCGGTCGCCAACAACACGTGACGGGCGCGGACCTCGATGATGTCGCCGTCGGCATGGCGGGCGCGCACACCTCGGCACCGCCCGTCCTGGATCATCAGGTCGAGGGCGAAGGTCTGCTCGTGAATCTCCGTGACGCGCTCGCGCACCGCGGCAACCAGCGCCCGTTCGATCTCAGCACCGGTGGCCGCTCCACCGGCGTGCACCACGCGAGGCACGGAGTGGCCGCCTTCACGAGCCAGCTCCAGCTCCCCCTCGGCGTCCCGGTCGAACAGCGCGCCGAGCGCGATGAGGTCGTACACGCGGTCCGGACCCTCGTCGACGAGCACCCGGACGGCGTCGATGTCGCACAGGCCCACGCCCGCAGCGAGCGTGTCGGACAGGTGGAGATCGGTCTCCTCCGGGTCGCCCGACAAGGTCGCCGCGACTCCGCCCTGTGCCCAACGGGTGGTGGCGAGGTCGAGCTCCGCCTTGGTGAGAACACCAACGCGCAGGCCCTGCATCTCGGCGGCCCGCACCGCTGCCGACAATCCGGCGACACCACTTCCCAGCACGAGGAGGTCAAGGCCGCCCTCTGGCGCAGCCGGAGACCGATTCGGGCGGCGTGGGTGGATGAGTTCGGCCATGGTCAGTCCCTTTCCGGTGGCCGCACGACGTTATCGAGAGGTTCCACCCCGACGTTGTCGATGAGTCGGGCGCGCCCGAACCGGACCGCCCCGAGCAATCTGCTGTCGGGTCCGCACTCCCGCTGTCTTTCCAGGGTGGTCGCGTCCGCTACCTCCACGTAGTCGAGGGTGCCGAGCGCCTGCGTGGCAATCTCAGCGGCCATCGCCGCCCGAACCGTGTCGGCGTCGGTCTCACCGGCACGGATGAGGCTCGCTCCCAGACACAGCGCCCGATGAAGCACCGGAGCGGCGGCGCGCTCCTCAGGTGAGAGGTAGACGTTGCGGCTGGACCTGGCGAGACCATCGTCCTCCCGGAGTGTCGGGCACCCGACCACGGTCACCGGCACCGACAGATCGGCGACCATCCGGCGAATCACCGCGAGCTGCTGAAAGTCCTTCTCGCCGAAATAGGCGCGACACGGACCGACAATGTTGAACAGCTTTGCCACGACCGTGGCCACCCCGTCGAAATGCGTCGGCCGCGACGCTCCCTCCATCGGAGCCGACACGCCGGCGACCGACACTGTGGTTGCAACCGAACCGGGGTACATCTCCTCGACCGATGGGACGAAGAGCACGTCGACACCTGCTCTCGTGGCAAGCGCCGAATCGCCGTCGAGGTCACGGGGATACGCGTCGAGGTCCTCGCCCACGCCGAACTGCAGCGGGTTCACGAAGATGCTCGCGACGACAACACCGCAGTCGGACCGGGCCCGGTCCATGAGTGACTCGTGTCCGGCGTGCAGGTACCCCATCGTGGGCACGAAGCCGACCGATTCGCCACGGACCCGGGCAGCGTCGAGGACTCCGCGCAGCCCCTCGACGGTGGTGGTGGTCTGCATCCTCAGTCCTTTCGACGGGCGGCAAGGCGGCGCGCTTGGTCGGCCATCGTCCGGTACGCGTCGTGCTCGGACGGGTCGATTGCGGCGAGATGGCCGGCGATCGTTGTCTCGTCGCCGCGGGCGGCCGGTCCGGTCAGCGCCGCCGCTGGCCCGAGCGCGGCGACGTTGTCCACTGCACCGCGGACGAGGTCGAGGTACGCCTCGAACGGAGCGCCGGCCCCCGAACCGATTCTCTCGACCTGGCCCAAAAGCGCGACGAGGTGGTTCGCCGCGATACACGCAGCAGCGTGGTAGGCGGCGCGGTGGGCGTCGTCGATTTCGAAGGACGTTCCGGCGAGTGCGCCCACCGCCTCTGTCGCGATCGGATCGCCGGCTACGGCGAACCAGGCGCCGCGAAGTCGGGCAGCTCCGACCTCCGCGTTGGGCAGCGAGACCAGCGGGTGTATCGACGCTCGGCGCACGTGGGTCCGGAGGACGTCGAGTCCCAGCGATCCGGCGCAGTGCGCCACGCAGGCATCGCCGGGCTCGATCGAAGCAGCGACCTCAGAGACGGATGCGTCGTTCACACACACCAGCACGAGGTCGATCTTGCGTGCCGCGCCGGTGATCGCAGACCGGTCGCGACCGATGGGACCGTCGACCTCCCAACCGGCGGATGTCAACGCAGCTGCGAACGACCCTCCGGCGCGACCCGCCCCGACGATGCGTACCTGTCGCGTCACGACAGGTTCTCGACCGTCCAGACGCGGCCCTCCGCGAGTTCTACCTCCTGCGCGGTGACGAGGTCGGGAGCGAGCTCCCGCAGCGGAGCGAGCACGAACTTTCGTTCCTTCCAACGGGGATGAGGAATCGTCAGGCGCGGTTCGTCCATCGAGACACCGTCCATCCAGATGATGTCCAGATCGAGGGTGCGCGGACCCCACCGCTCGTCGCGGACCCGATGGGCCGCGGACTCGATGCGATGGCAGACGCTCAGCAGTGCCGACGGTGAGAGCTCGGTCTCCAACTCGACAACGATGTTCAGGTAGGGGCCCTGACGACCCGGCCCGCCAACGGGATCGGTCTCATACACGCCGGACACCGCAACCTTGTCGGGAAGTGAGTCGACTGCGTCGCGCAGGTACTGCCGCCGGTCGCCGAGGTTGGAACCGACGCCGATGAACGATCGGGTCACGGGCGAACCCGGCGAATGGTCACCGACGACGTGTCGAGTTGCTGGGGAACCGGCGGGCGGAGCTTGCGGACGGTGACGGTGACTGCGTGTACGCGGGGGTCAGCGAGCACCACCTCCGCAGCGCGTGCTGCCATCCGCTCGATCAATACGAAACGTTCGTCGACGATGACCGACTCCACCTGGCTGCACAAGGCTCCGTAGTCGATGGTGTCGGCGAGGTCGTCGGTGCGACCGGCGGTCGTCAGGTCGGTCTCGACATCGAGATCCACCTCGAACGGTTGGCGACGCGCCTGTTCCTCGGGCAGCGCTCCGCAGAAGCCAAGGGCGCGGAGACCTCGCAGCCCGATGACGTCAGACACCCCCTAGTCCCCGGTGGACGCGTTGGCCCGGAGCTTCGCGGCGGTCGCCACGATGTCTCGGCCGGCGGGGCCCAGCTGACGCGACGTGATGTGCTCGAGCAGGAAGATCGCCCTCGGCTGCTCCGGCACGATGCCGGTCCACACGAGGTAGCCGGCCATGATGCCAATCAGGCGATCGCTCAGCTCCTCATGGTGGTAGAGCACCTTCGCTCCCGACTCGAGCAGAGACTGGAGCTCGGGGTACAACTCCCCGAGGTAGCGGGGATAGTCCTCGGTCGCGGGCAACGGGCGGTGACGCCAGGTGACCGCCAGCTCGTCGTAGTTGTGCAGGTTGTTGGTGCCGGGGATCAGACTGATGACAGGAGCAAAGCCCTGCTCTCGAATCCAGATGATCTCCTCCTGGCGGCGGACCTTTCGGTGATTGGCGCCGTATCCGCCCGGACGCTCGCAGATCGCGAGCTTGTCCTGCATCACCCAGCTGAAGTGCCGCGGCTTGATGCCCTGCGCCCACTTTCCTTTTGCTGCCATGTCTGTCCTCTCATCGGCCCGCGGGCGCGGGGACGGGTGCGGTGTTCGAACGGTATGCGACGACGGCCCTCGCAGCCTCGGCGTGCGGGCGGACATCGTGGGCGCGGATCATCTGGACGCCTGAGAGCATCGCCCACGTCGCGAGCGCGACGCCCACCTCGAGTCGTTCCGACGGCGGGGCAACGACCCCGTCGGAGTCTCCATCGGCTCGGGCGGTCATCAGGCCCAGCGACTTCTTGCGACTGACGCCGAGGGCCACCCGAAAGCCGCCGAGGTCACCCGCCTGGACGAGTTGGTCGATGTCGGCGACCAGTTCGAGATTGTGATCCAGCGTCTTGCCGAACCCGAACCCTGCGTCAACCCAGACCTCCGCGACTCCGGCCGCGCTCGCCGAAGCGGCACGAGCGGCCAGGAAGTCGTAGACCTCGGTTCGCACGTCGACGTACCGGGGGTCGTCCTGCATCGTGCCGGGCTCACCCTGCATGTGCATGGCGAGCCATGCGACGCCGAGATCGGCGGCCACCTCCCATAGCGAAGCGCCCACGTCGTTGATCATCGTCGCGCCCGCGGTGACCGCAGCCCGAGCGACCTCGGCGTGGCGGGTGTCGACGGAGATCCGCACGCCCAACGGAGCGATCGCCTCCACGACGGGCACGACCCGGCGCAGCTCCTCGTCGATCGGGACGGGTTCGGCACCGGGGCGGGTTGACTCGCCGCCAACGTCGACGATCGTTGCCCCCTCGGCAATCAGGGTTCGCGCTCGGTCGACCGCAGCGTCGATCGACGAGTAGCGGCCGCCGTCGCTGAACGAGTCGGGCGTGACGTTCAGGATGCCCATGATCTGTGGGATCACCGGCGCCAATCGTAGAGGAGGGTGTCAAATCGGTCGCCGGCCCTGGTTCTGGTCGTTGAAGCGGCCGGGAGGGGGCTGTTCGACGAGTGGAACCTCCGTCAGGTGATGCTGCCGCCTTCGGCGCGACGGCCTCAGGGCCGCACGTATCCGCGGCGGACTGTGCGGTCGAGGATGCCGAGGGTCGCCCGCAGCGCTCCCTCGGAGATGACGGGGAAGATGCCGGCGTCGCGCCACACCTGATCGATGTCGGACCAGTCGTAGTACGACGTGACGATCGAACCGCCATCGGCACCGGGCTCTATTCGATAGCCGTACACGTGGTCGATCGGCGGCTTGATCTGCCCGCGAATCCTCCAGGCGATCTCGCGGTCCTGCTCGAACGCCACGATCTCGACAGTCACGTCGTAGAGGCCGAGCGGGAAGTCGTTGAGCGCCTCGCGATCCATGTGCACGACAAACGTGTCACCCACGGCCCTGACCGCGTCGCCGTCGGCGGACATGAGCATTCCGGCGCTGTCGATGGCGACGTGGCCCTGCGGGTCGCAGAGCACGGCGAACACCGACGCTGGCGAACCAGGCATCTGGCGTGCCACCTCGATGCGTTCGGGGGCAGCGGACTCAGCGGTCACGGTCTCGTCGTCGGTCATCGCTGGATTCTGCCCCAACCCAGAATGTTCTCGTTCGAGAAAGGCCCAGGGTTCGGAAGGTTCTCGAACGAAAAGTCGGTGGGGGGTGTCGCGTGGGCCGGGGTCAGCCTTGGATGAAGCTCATCGCCTCGGCACGGGCGGCGGCGTCGGTGCGGAACAGGCCTCGTACCGCGCTGGTCACCGTTTTGGACCCGGGCTTTCGCACACCGCGCATCCCCATGCAGAGGTGCTCGGCCTCGATCACCACCACGATGCCGCGTGGTTCGAGCACCGCTTCCATCGAGTTGGCGATCTGACTGGTCAGGCGCTCCTGCACCTGGGGGCGTTTGGCGAACCCGTCCACGAGCCGCGCCAGCTTCGACAGACCCGTGATGCGCCCGCTGTCGGACGGGATGTACGCGACGTGGGCGTGCCCGAAGAACGGGACGAGGTGGTGCTCGCACATCGAATAGAAGGGGATGTCGCGCACCAGGATCATCTCGTCGTGCTCGGCCTCGAAGGTGACCTTGAGGTGGCGGGTCGGATCGTCGTGCAGCCCTGAGCACGTTTCGGCGTACATCCGGGCGACCCGCGCCGGCGTGTCGAGCAGGCCGTCACGATCGGGATCCTCGCCGATCGCGGCGAGGATCTCCCGCACTGCCGCAGCGATGCGGTCGACGTCGACGGTCGAGGTGGTCTCGCCGGGGGCCGGCGGGTCGATGCGGTTGAGGTCGGTCACTCGGGCGAGCCTGCCATGGTGTCGAAGACCTCGGCCAGCGCGTCCTCGTCCAAGGTCTCCTGATCGATTAGACGAGCGGCCAACAGCTCGAGCGTCGGGCGGTGCTCGGTGAGAATGGACCGGGCGGTCTCGTGGGCCTCGTCGAGGATGCGCTTGACCTCGGCGTCGACCAGCGCCGCGACATCCTCGGAGTGGTCCGAACGGTTTGCGCCCTCCCGCCCCAGGAAGGGCTCGTCGGCACTGGCGGTCAGCCGTTGAGGTCCGATCACGTCGCTCATCCCGAACTCGGTCACCATTGATCGGGCCAGTCGGGTGGCGCGCTCGATGTCGTCGTAGGCACCGGTCGTGATCTCGCCGAAGACCAGCTCCTCGGCCGTACGGCCCCCGAGCAGCATCGCGATGCGGCCGGTCAGCTCACGGCGGGAATGGCTCTGGCGATCCTCCGTCGGCAACGCGAGCGTCCAGCCGAGCGCCCGCCCGCGGGCAACGATCGACACCTTGTGGATCGGGTCGGCGTCGGGAATCACGTGGCCGACGAGCGCGTGACCGCTCTCGTGGTAGGCGGTGATCGACTTCTCGCGGTCGCTCATGATTCGGCTCTTGCGTTCGGGCCCAGCCATCACCCGGTCGATCGCCTCGTTGACGTCGCGCATCTCGATGGTCTCCCCGCGGCGGCGGCCGCACATGAGCGCCGCCTCGTTGACGACGTTGGCAAGGTCGGCACCGGTGAACCCCGGCGTTCGACGAGCGAGGACGAACAGGTCGACGCCGTCGCCCATCGGCTTGTTGCGGGCGTGCACGTCGAGAATGGCCTTGCGACCCTGCAGATCAGGGGCATCGACCACAACCTGGCGATCGAACCGGCCCGGGCGCAACAACGCCGGGTCCAAGATGTCGGGGCGGTTGGTCGCCGCCATCAGGATCACCCCCGACTCGGTGTCGAACCCGTCCATCTCCACGAGCAGTTGGTTGAGCGTCTGTTCACGCTCGTCGTGTCCGCCACCGACGCCGGCACCGCGATGTCGACCGACCGCGTCGATCTCGTCGACGAAGATGATCGCCGGTGCCGACGCCTTGGCCTGACGGAACAGGTCGCGGACCCGGGCCGCGCCGACACCGACGAACATCTCGACGAAGTCGGAGCCGGCGATCGTGAAGAACGGCACGCCAGCCTCTCCGGCGACGGCCTTCGCGAGAAGCGTCTTGCCCGTACCTGGAGGGCCGACCAGCAACACGCCACGGGGGATCTTGGCGCCGAGCTCCGCGAACCTCTCCGGACGCTCGAGGAAATCCTTGATCTCGCCGAGCTCCTCGACGGCCTCGTCCGCTCCGGCCACATCGGAGAACCGGACATCGGGCGAGTCCTTGATGCGCTTGGCTCGGGACTTGCCGAACGCCGTCGATCGCCCGCCGGTTTGGATGTGATACAGGAACACCCCGAAGATGCCCAGGATCACCAAGGTTGGCAGGTAGTCGGAGAGGAACGACTGCAAGGCGGGTTCGTCCTCGTTGTCGGCGCTGACGTCGACGTCGTTGTCGACGAGCAACGTCGTGATCTCATCCGCGTACTCCTGAGGAATGACAGTGCGATACTCGGTGCCGTTGGTCAGCTTGCCAGTGATGCTGTTCGACTCCTGGCCGATCTCGGCGGTGTCGACCTGGCCGTCGGCGACCTGGGTGCGGTAGTCCCTGAGCGACAGCTCGTCGGGATCCTCACCGCCGCGCGCCAGCAGCAGAACGACCGCCACCACGACGACGAGCGCCACGACGACCACGACGATCGGGTTGGTGAGGAACGTTCGGGCCTGACGGGCGCGGGAAGGCTTCGGCACGGGCCCAGGCTACCGACGACCCCTGACGCTTCGGCCCCGGCCCGCCCGTGACCGCCGTTCAGACGAGCGCGGCGCGCACGCCGGCGACGAATCGGGCGATGTCGTCGGCGGTGGTCGCCCACGACGTCATCCACCGGACCTCATCGACGTGATGGTCCCAATCCCAGAAGAACGACCACGACTGCAGGGCTTCGATGGCCGGGCGGGGCAACCGGGCGAACACCGAGTTCACCGCGGGAGGTCGCGTCAACTCGACGCCGTCCACGCCGCCAACCTCGGTCGCGAGCCGGGCCGCCATCGCGTTCGCGGACGAAGCCAGCTCTATCCACAGGTTGTCTGTGAGCAGCGCCTCGAACTGCGCGGCGACGTAGCGCATCTTCGACGGCAACTGGCCTGCCTGCTTCCGGATGAACCTCACGTCCGCGCCGAGCGTCGGGTCGATAAAGATCACGGCCTCGCCGTACATCATGCCGGCTTTGGTGCCGCCGAAGCTGATCACGTCAACGCCGGCGTCGACGGTCACCGAGCGCAACGCGTCGACTGTCGCCCCAAGCGCTGCGGTGGCGTTCGCGATGCGTGCGCCGTCGAGGTGCACTGTCAGGCCGTGTCGGTGCGCCGTGTCACTGATGGCCGCCACCTCGTCGGCGGTGTAGAGGGTGCCCGACTCCGTCGACTGCGTGATGGACACGACTGCCGGCTGCACATGGTGCTCGTCACCGAGGAGGTGGATCTGCTCGGTGATCTGCTCGGGTGCCAGCTTGCCGTCGGGAGTCGGCAGGTCGATCAGCTTGGCTCCGGTGAACCGCTCCGGCGCGCCGCACTCGTCGACGGCGATGTGCGCCGACTCGCTACAGATCACCGCCTGCCACGGACGCAACAACGACTGCAACGCCACGACGTTGGCTCCCGTGCCGCCCCACACCAGTGCGGTGGTGACGTCGCGCCCGAACAGGTCCCGAAACCGGTCCTCGACGCGAGCGGTACAGGCGTCGCCACCGTAGGCGAGTGCACTCCCCTCGTTGGCAGCGACCATCGCATCCAGCACGCTGGGGTGAACGCCGGCCGCGTTGTCACTCGCGAACGACGTCGCCGGGGCGGGCAAATCGAGCGAGGAGGGGTCAGCCATCGGTCGGACGCTAGCGGGACCACCCCGCATGTTCCTCGGCGTAGAACTCACATGGCTGTTATTCGCTCGCCCCGACGGTCTAGCATTGCCCCCCGACGGAGGGGAGTCTCATGCGACATCATCGTTTGATCCGATCTACTGCTCTGCTGTCGGTCGTCGGAGGCACGGCGATTGCGACCACCGCCCTGTTCGGCGCGCCGGCCGGCGCGGCGGAGCCGTGCGTTGACGCAAGGTTCCCCGGCACTCGCCTGATCGACTGGGACGGCGTCAACCCCAAGGTCGAGTACAGCCCCGCGGTCACCGTTGCGCTCGCACCCGGCACCTACGCCATCACCGGTACCTCCCACGACGACTACCCGGCGCGCACCGGAGTGACCCAGTCCTCCGAGGTCTGGGATCTTCAGTTCCTCGACGCCACGGGCAAGGTCATCGCCACGTCCGATGCGTCCGAGGACCTTCCCGACCGCGTTGCCGTCGCCGACTGGAGCGGTTCGATGGGCACCGTCACGCTGACGGTCCCCGCCACCGCGTTACGCGCTCGCCACCGGCCCGACGCCCACGCGGACGGGTCTGCCAACAGCGTGGAGCCCACGGTCGCCATGGTGTGCAGCCAGGCGCCCGAGACAACGACGACCACGACCACGACCACAACGACGACCACCGCGCCGCCGGTGACAGCACCGGTTCGCTCCGAGACGACCATCCGCTCGGCGGTGCTCGCCGAGACGACAGTCGTGACCTCGTCGCCGCCGACCACAGCCGCACCGAGCGCCGGGCCACGAGCCGCCCTCGCCGTGACCGGCTCCGAGCACGAGGCCATCCAGGGGGTCGCGCTGGTGCTCGTGGGTGCCGGCATCCTGCTGCTCGGCTACCGGGCTCAGTCGATCGCCCGCCAGGGCCAACGACGCTGACGAAGCGGGGCGGTCAGCCTTCGGGGCGGATGTACTTCGCCAGATACCCGAGGTTGCGGTAGCGCTGCGCGACATCGAGTCCGTAGCCGACGAGCCAGTCGTCGTCCGCGATCGTGAAACCCACGTATCCGACGTCGAGAGAAGCGATGTCGGCGGATTCCCGCGCGATCAGCGTGCACACCGCGAGGCTGGCGGGGTTGCGGGCTTCGAGATTGCGTCGCAGGTACCGGAGTGTGAGTCCGCTGTCGACGATGTCCTCGACGAGGATGACATCACGACCCCCGATGTCGGAGTCGAGGTCCTTCACGAGTCGCACCACGCCGGAGGTTCGTGTCGAGCTTCCATAGGACGACACCGCGATGAAATCGAGTTCCACGGGAAGGTCCACTGCTCGTGCCAGGTCCGCAACGAACACGAACGATCCTTTGAGGACACACACAAGAAGCGGCGTGCGTCCCGCGTAGTCGCGAGTGAGCTGTGCCCCCAGCTCAGCAATCCGGTCGTGGATCTGTTCGGCGGTGAGCAGAACCTCACCGAGCTCGGAATCATCGGACGCGAAGCTCATCGGCGCGACCCTAGCCAGCGCTCGCGGACACACGCACAAGCCGCAAGCGCTGCCCACTGCGGGCGACCCGCCATCCGCCATGAACGTCGGTGGCGACCGCTTCGCCACGGGCCACGCTCAGCATTCGATCCAGCGCTGCGGCGTCGGGCGCGTAGGTCTCGGCCGTTTCGGAGCGCCACCAGTTCCGGAGCGCTGCGGCCGCAACCGCTTCCGGCGACTCGGCGACAGCACGAGCGTCGGTCGGATCCACGCTGCGTGCTGCGTCGTCGACGACAGCAAGAACCCGACGTTGCAACGAGGCGGTTCGGGCCAACAAGGGCGCCGTGTCCCGGCCGCTCAACTCGTCCATCAGTGGCAGGAGCTCGTGGCGGACTCGGTTCCGGAGAAACCGCGGGTCGTCGTTCGACGGGTCATCGATGACGCGAAGCCCGAGCCGGGCACAGAGTTCCCGCGTCTCGGTTCTCCGAATCTGCAACAAGGGCCGGCGGCACGGATCGATTCCGGCGATGCCGTCGGGTCCGGTGCCGCGGAGCAGGAACATCAGGACGGTCTCGGCCTGATCGTCGAGGGTATGACCCGTCAGAGCAGCGGGAGCCAGGACCGCCGCTCGCGCCTCACGAGCGCGCGCCTCCAGGTTCGGGCCTTCGGCAACCGCAACACTGCGTGCCTCGAAGCCGGCACCGACCTCCGCCGCCGTCCCGGCGACGACGTCGGCCTCCGCGGCCGACCCGGGACGCAGACCGTGGTCGACGTGAACTGCCGTGACGTTCAAGCCGGCCGCAACCGCCAACACGAGGAGCGCCGTCGAGTCCGCCCCACCGGACACCGCACACTCGACCGCAGTCCCGGCCGGTGGAAAGCGGCACCGCGACAACAACGTGTCGACCGAGATCGGGTCTGCGCGGTGAGTGGCGCTCAACGGCCGGCGGCCGGCAGCGGTACCCGTCCGACCCGCTCGACCCAACGCTGAGGCTCACGGATCTCCGCGAGGGTCGGCAAGGAATCCGGGCCGGCGAACGCAAGCTCCAACATCGGGGAACCGCCCGTTGCCTCGACAGCAGCGATGAACTGTTCGCCCTGCTCGTACTGCGCCAGTTTCGCCTCAAGGCCGATCAGCTTCTGCACCACCCGGGCCGGTGTCGACGCGTTCTTGCGCCGCGCCCGCAGCACCGAGCCGAACCGTTCTGCCGACGGGATGCGGTCGCCGCCGGCGCGATCCATGGTCACATCGCCGTGGCCCTCGAGAAGACTCATGAGGCCACCCACCCGATCCATGGTCTGGCGTTGCTCCGGTGTCGCGAAGAGCGTGACGATCCCCCCGTCGTCGAGCGGGTTGCGGCGCGTGCGGATCGCTTCGGCGAGCCGTCCGATCGCAGCGAAAAACCGCGCCGGGTCGGGGTCGGCCATGGTCATCAAACCGTTGACCTGTTCGAGGAAGTAGGAGCGCAGCCACGGCTTGCCGGTGAACTGCGTGCGATGGGTCACTTCGTGCAGTGCGACCCAGAGCCGGAACTCCCGCTCGGGGAAGTCGAACCTCCGTTCCAGCGCGGCGATGTTGGGGCCGACGTAGTAGACGATGTCCTGGTCGTCGGGGTCCTCGTCCTCGAGCACCAA
>JAIBBP010000008.1 GCA_019694615.1 Microthrixaceae bacterium
GACCGGGCTGACGTTCGCTCCGGGGGATCGTGTGACCCTCGCCGTGACGGCAATGCTCGATCCGGCGGCAACGGGCACGCTGGTCAACACCGCCACGGTGCAGCCCCCTGTCGGGTACACCGATCCCCACCCGGGCAACAACAGCGCCACCGACACCGACGCGATGACCCCGAAGGCCGCACTGGCGGTGACCAAGGAACTCGTCGGCACCCTGGTCTCGGGTGCGGAGGCGACCTACCGCGTCATCGTGACGAACAACGGTCCTTCGATCGCGAAGGGGGTCGTCGTCAGCGACCCGCTTCCCGCCGGACTCTCCCTCATCGGTGCGTCGGGTTCCGGCTGGACGTGTGCTGCCGTCGACGGCGCCGCCCGGTGCACCCTCGACTCGCTGGCGCCCGGCGCCACCGCTCCAGCGGTGGAAGTCAGGGCAAGGGTCCGGGCGGGGAGCGGCGAGTCCGTGATCAACCACGCTAGCGTGCTCGCCGAGACCCCTGCGCTGGACCCGTCCTCGATGGGTGAAGGCGGAGCTGCCGCAGCCGACGCCATGGCAAAGGGGATCGTCCAGGTTCGAGACGCACCGGGCAGGGAACTCGCGAGCACGGGCCTCCAGTCGGCGACCGGGCGAGCAGTACCGATCGGCATGATCCTTCTCGGCGTTGGGCTCGTGATGCTCGCGATGTCAAACGTCGGGAGAACGCGGCGCCGCCCCGTGTAGGGGCGGCGCGCTCGGGCGCCGCATAGGGTGCGGCCATGGTCACAGTTCCGCCCAAGCGCTATGGCATGACGATCCCCTTCGCCAGCGTTCCGCTGGTCGACCAACGGGAGTGGTTCGAGGAGCTTGCGGATCTGGGCTACACCGACGTCTGGTCGTCGGAGGCGAACGCGACCGACGCGTTCACGCCGCTGGCGCTGGCGTCGGTGTGGGCGCCTTCGTTGCGTCTCGGGACGGCCATCGTCCCGGCCTACACCCGGGGGCCGGCCACCCTCGCTCAGCAGGTTGGGACCATGGCGGCCGCCGCGCCGGGGCGATTCGTGTTCGGTATCGGGACGAGTTCCGATGTGATCGTCGAGAAGTGGAACGGCCTCGCCTTCGAGGAGCCCTACCGTCGAACTCGTGACACTGTCCGGTTCCTCAAGGACGCGTTGACCGGCGCCAAGACCGACACCGACGCCACCGGCTTCTCCAGCCACGGGTTTCGACTCGGCGTGACCGTGCCCGACGGTCAGGTGCCGATCGTGGTCGCTGCGCTCCGCGAGGGCATGCTGAAGATGGCGGGTCGAGAGGCGGATGGTGCGGTCGTCAACTGGTTGTCCGCCGACGACGCCGCCACGGTGAGCTCGATCGTGCAGGCGGCGTCGCCCGATGGCACACCTCGGGAGGTGGTGGCACGCATCTTCGTCGCGCCAACCACCGATCGGGACCTCGTTCACAAGTTCGGGCGGCTGGCGATCTCCGCGTATCTCAACGTGCCCGTCTACGCGGCGTTCCACGAGTGGATGGGTCGTGGCGAAGCGCTCGCCCCGATGTGGGAAGCGTGGAAAGCCGGTGATCGGGCGGCGGCGCTGGAGGCGATCCCCGATGAGGTCGTCGACGACCTCATTGTGTGGGGCCCGCCCGAGAAGTGTCGGGAACACGTCGATCGCTACATCGCCAACGGCGTGACCACGCCCGTGCTGGCGATCCTTCCCTTCGGCATCGATGAGCGTCAGGCGGTCCGCGACCTCGCACCTCGCTAGAACCTCGGAGTTCTAACGAGGCGCGAGCGTGAGCACGGCCCGGAAATGGTCGGCGAGGACCTCCGGTGTGGCGTGAGCGTTGACCCCCGACGGGTTGGGCATGACGTACACCGGGCGGCCGCCGAACGGCTGCTCCTGCAATCCGGCGACCGCCTTCCGGTCGACCGCCACCCGCCAACCGCTCAGACCGATGATGCAGACGACGCCTGGTCGAAGCCACTCCACCAACACGCGTAGGCGGCCGATCCCGTGGACGTACTCGGCGCTCGTCAGGGCATCCGCGCGTGGTGTCGCACGTTTCACGAGGTCGGTCATGCCGACCCGATCGACCGTGATCGCTTCGAGAGGATCGCGATCAGCCGTCACCAACCCGGCCGCGAGCGCCGCCGGCCAGAAACGGTTGCCCGGGCCGGCGAACCCGAAGCCGACATCGGCTGAGTGGAGGCTGGGGTTCAGGCCGACGAGGAGAACCCGGAGGTCACCGGCCGTCGTGTCGGGGAGCGTCCGCTCCCGCTGCCACACCCGACGGCGTCGCTCCACAGCCGAGAAGCCCGCTCCCTCGATGACTGCGGCGAGCAGGTCCGAAGGCCAGGAACGGACAGCCGACTCGTCAGCAGCGATACGATCGCCGATCGCGAGCGACCGGTGGACCTCCCAGAGCGCCATCGGAGCGTCATTCCGCGGGCCGCCGGCGAGCAGGGGAGAGACGTCGGACGGCGTCACGCACCCGCGGCGGCGGCGAGCGTCGCCTCGACCACCGCCGCCCGATCGGGGCCCCACGGCAGCGGCATAACGACCGGTTCGTCCACTCCGGCATCACGGTACGCCCGGACCGATGCGGCGATGTGGCCGGCGTCGCCCACGATGTCGATGGCGCCGATCATCGCGTCGGAGACCGCTGCGAGCGCGGCGTCGCGATCGCGGTCTGAGTGAGCAGCGCGCACCGCATCCACCTCGTCGCCGAACCCCGCCCGCCGGAACGCCTGCGCATAGGAGTCGACGACGATGTAGGAGAACAGGTCCTTTTGCGCCGGCGTGCGTGCCGCGTCCAGGTCGGTGACCCCGACGTGCACGTACGCGTGCACAGTGCAGCTCCCCGTCGGGCGGCCGGCCGCGACCTCGCCGGCGCGTACCTGCTCGACGCACCACGGGACCGCGGACGCCGGCAGGTAGTTGAGTAGCACCCCGTCGGCGAGTTCCCCGGCGAGCGCGAGCATCCTTGCGTTGAGAGCACCGATCACCAGGCGGGGCTTTCTCTCGCCGAGGCGGACGCCAAGGCGGAACTTCCGGCACGAGTAGAAGTCGCCGTCGAAGGTCACCGGCTCGCCGGACAGGCACTCCCGGGCGAGGGTGAGGTACTCGCGAACCTGGGCGAGCGGACGGTCGCCGTAGGTCTCTCCGTGCCAGTGGCCGACGACGACGGGGGAGGAGATACCCACGCCGAGATGAACATCGACATCGGGGGCCTGCGCCTGCAACGTCGACGCGCCCATGACCGCCAGCATCGGAGTCCGGAGCTGTAAGGCCAGCACGCCAGTGCCGAGCGACAATTCGGGCTGCTGAGCGCTCAGCGCGGCCAACAGGGCGAACGCCTCCGGTCCGGTTGTCTCCGCCGTCCACAGTGAGCGATACCCCAACTCAGCGGCGCGGCGTGCGGTCGACGACCACACCTCCGGCGGCATCGTCATCAGGCTGGCGAGGGTCACTCCGAGGGCATCGGCCATGAGCGGCACCCTACGCGCCGAACCTGTGAAGTCGCTTGGGTCCGGAGCGTTTCCGGCGTGTGAAGTCGGTCCCAGATGGGCCAACTGACCCTCGACAGCGGTGCGCCTGTGCGTAAGCTGACGGAAAGCCCAACGGCGGGTGCCAGCCCCAGGCCAGGCGAACTGCGGAGGAACGATGACCGAGACCCGTGAGACCGAAACCATCAACGAGGCCGTCGCTCTCATCGATCGCGGCCTCGGCGACATCTCGGAGCGTTCCCTCGTGTCCTCCGCCGAGATCGCCGACCTCCTGCTCGACGTCCGTTCCCTCCTGACACGCGTCGACGTCCTCGCCATCCAGAACTAGTTCCTCTGATGGCGCCGGCCACCTCCGCGTCCGTGATGGCGCCGGCCACCTCCGCTCAGGTTCGCTGCGGTACCGGCGCAGGGTTCGCTCGCTTCGCTCGCTTCTTGCGGGCCTCCCCGTCGGGCCGGCGCAGGTTCGCTGATCGAAGATTGTGCAGATTGTGACCTCAGGGGTCGCTTTCAGCACAATCTTTCCCGCTGCGAGCGGGCAGGGCGTGTTCAGGTTGCGAGGAGGGCCTTGTAGGCCGCCTTCAGGCATGACACAAGGCGGTCGGGTTCCTCGATCGCCGCGGTGTCCATGACGACACCCATGTTGAGGTTGCCCCTGAACGACATCGTCGTGAGGTTGAACGCGGAGCCGGCGAGCGGGCCCATCGGGTAGTTCGACTCCATGAGAGCTCCGGCGATGAAGGTGTCCATCGGCGCGGCGCGGAGGTTGGACGTCACGAAGTCGATGGTGCTGGCGAACCGGAACCCCGTGCGGGCCACCATCGACGTGGGCAACAGGTTGATGAACCCGGCGAGCATGTTGGCCGCGCCAACCGCAGGTTCGGACTTGGTGCGGTCGAGCACGTCGTGGACCTCCGCGAGGAGCGACCCCGGATCGAGCGTTGCCGCCGGCACGATCGACTGGCTGGGCGAGAACACGTTGCCGCCGATGTTGCGGTCGGCGCGCTGACTGATGGGCATCGCCATCCGCAGCTGCTCGGCAGGCGAGCCCATCTGGCGGTGATAGTTGCCCGACGCCAGCGTTGCTCCGGCCACGAAGAAGTCGTTCACCGACACACCGTTCCGCTTGGAAACCTCGATCGCGCCGGCGAGCGGAACGTCGAGCGTTGAGAACGCGCGTGACAACGAGCGCTTGGTCCACAGCGGACTCATCGGGGCGTCGCCCACCTGGACCTGCCGGACGGTCGACCGTGCCATCTGGACAGCGCTGTTGCTCGCGTCGATGACACTCGACGGGTGGACCACGGCCTCGACGGTGTTCTCCGCCGCCCTGCGCGCCACGCCGAGTTGGCGGCGGGCGACGTGGGTGACGGCGTCGCTGACCGAGCCGAGCAGCGAACCCTGGACAGGCGCCTCGTCGTCGGTCGGCGCGACTGGTGGCCGCTGTGGAGCGTCCCGCTCGAAATCGATGAACTCGAGTGAGAGGCGGAGTCCGCCCTGCCCATCGGTGATCGTGTGGTGGAGTCGCTGCAGCATCGCTGCCTTGCCGCCGCGGAGGCCGTCGATGACGACGAACTCCCACAGGGGCCGCCGTCGATCGAAGGGGTCCATGAACATCGACGTCGCCAGTCGATACAGCTCCTTGGTGGAGCCTCTTCCGCCGAGCGAGATGTATTTCAGGTGGTGGTCGATGTCGAAGTTCGGATCGATCTCCCACATCGGTGGTGCGAGGCGTCCGAACACCGGCGCCACCCGCTGTCGAAGACGCGGGAACACGATCGCGGCGCGCTCCAACGTCGCCCGCATACGGACCATGTCGGGCGCACGATCGAGGATCGAGATGTTGGCGATGTTGCTCGACAGGCGGGGGTCCTTCTCGAGGTTCCACATGAGGGCCTCGAAGTCGGTCATATGCCGATCGTGGCTCGTTGGGTCAGCCATCGGGCCAGGCTATCCCCGGCGCGCTGCGTCCCCTCAGGACGCGCGGTAGTAGCGGCGGAGCCTCGGCAAGACACGCAACGCGATCCGTGCGAGTAGCCATCCGGCTGCGTAGCCGCCGACGACGTCGGACGGATGGTGGATCTTCACGTGAACGCGACTCCAGCCGACGAGCCCGCCGAGCGTGTACCACATCCACCCGTTGCGGCTGCGTTGGGACACGAGCACGGCGGCGAAGATGCCTGCGGATGCGTGGCCGCTGGGGAAGCTCGACGTCCGTGGCTGGCGGAGGCGCAGCGGTCGAGGCCCATCGGCGACCGGTCGCCGGCGGCGGAACAGCATCTTGATCGGGCCGTTGAGCACAGCGGCCTCGACGCCGAGCGCGCACGACAACTCAACCGCTTCGACGAAGCGGTCGTGGGCGATGGGGACGCGAGCCAGCGCTATTGCCTGCCAGACGATCCCATGGTCACCGACGGCGGAGAGCCCATAGAACAGACGATCGGCGACCGGGTTGCCCCGGAGGCGCTCGGCCCATCCGTCGACGGTTTCGTCGAACGCATCGATCCATGGCTGATCGATCAGCCCGGCGAGCGGGCCGGGCGGAGGAGACGTCGTTGTCGTGCCGGGGGCGGTTGTCATGAGGTTTCGCGGAGCTCCGCGCCAACACGGCTGATCGACACAGCGACCGATCGAGCACCTGAGGATCCAGCGCCCGGGGAGTCAACAGACCGTAGGTCGGCGGCTGCGGTGAGGTAGCGGGCATCGTCGGGATTTCCGCCGAACGCAGGGCAGTAGGCCTTGAACGAGCACCAGTTGCACAGCATCGATTGCTTCGGGCGGAAGTCCTCCTGTTCGCACGCCCGCTCAACCGCGGTCCAGATGGCCTTGACCCGCTGTTCGAGGCCACGGATGGACTGTTCGCTGGGTGTCGCGACGATGATCTGCGGGTTCGGGCCGAGGTAGATCAGCTGGACCTTCTTGGGGCGCTTACCGAAAAGGCGCTCGCAGAGGAACGCGTAGAACTGAACGCCGCCCAGGCGCGACAGCTCCTGCTTCTCGGAGGGAACCTTGCCCGTCTTGTAGTCGGTGACGACGAGCTCGCCGTCGGAGTCGAGGTCGAGTCGGTCGATGATGCCCCTGAGGAGCAGGTTCCCAACCGAGGCCGACAGCATCAGCTCGATCCCGATGGGGTCGAACGACGCCGGATCCTCGAGGCCGAAGTAGCGGTCGACCATGACCGCAGCGTCGGCCAGGAACTCCCCGAGCGCAACGTCGTCGAGCTCGAGACCGATGAACTCGGGGTTGGACATGAACTCCGCCGTGGCGGCGCTCAAACACTCCTGTGCGTGGCTCGGTGTCCGCTCGTGGGGCTTGGCGACGAACAGCAACTCGAGGGCTCGGTGGACGAGGCTTCCCTTGACGGCAGGCATCGACGGTGGCTCCGGAACCTTGTCGATCGCGGAGAACCGAAACGCGAGCGCGCAGTCCTTGAAGGTCGAGACCTTGGACGGCGACAGCGAAGTCGGTAGCGGAAAGCTCATGGCCCGATCGTAGAAGCGGGGGGTGACAGCGACGGTAGGTGGAACGCCGAGCGGATCGATTCCGCCATTCGATCCGGTGCCTCTGCGGGGCCGAAGTGGCCGAGGTCGTCGTGCACTTCGAGCTCGCCGCCCGGCAACTCCGCTGCGATCGACGCCGCGAAACCGGCCGGCCCGGGGACCGATTGGTCACCGGTCACCACGGTGACAGGGCACGCCACGGCATCGAAGCTCGACCAGGCCGAATGCTGTGGGCCCATTCGATACAGCTGCGCCTCAATGGCCGGTTCGCAGGCGAGGCGAACTCCGCTCGCTGGCGCGTCCGGGGATGGATCGCGAACGAGCCCTCGCTCGAGGTAGCCGCGCAGCGCCCGGTGGTCGAACACGTTCATCGGCGGTTTCGAGGCGTAGTTCTCGAACGCCGCCTCGGCCGACGGAAAGGTCGCTCGACGACGCAGCGCTGCTTCGGCGAGCGGATTCGGCCGCTCGCCGCCGTCGGCGGCCCACTCCCCGAACGACGGAGGGAAGATGACCGGCTCGTACACCCAGAGAGCTCCGAACGTTCCGGGTCGCTGTTGCTCGGCGAGCACCAGGGAGGCGCCGCCCATCGAGTGCCCGACGCCAAGCCACGGACCGGCAGGCACCTCGCCGCTCGCGTCGATGGCGCCAGCGACGGCGAGGACGTCGTCGGCGGTTCCGGCCCACTTCATCGATCCGTCGGCAGGTGGAGCCGTTGCGCCGTTGCCGCGGACGTCGAGCGCCCAACAGTCGACGACGTCGGAGAGCGCCTCGGCGACCGGCCGCCAGATCGTTGCGCAGAAGCCGGTGGCGTGGACCATGAGGAGCTTCGCTCCGCTGCCGGCGAGACGGAGGTACGCGACGGAGACACCGTCGGACGATGCGATCGATGGCATCGGCGGAGCCTAGAACCCTGGACGTCCTCGGAGCCTCCCCAGCTCGTTCTGTCCTGCGAGAGCACCACCCGGGTGGGGCTCTCGCAGGACAGAACGAGCTACGAGAGGACGCAGCTCAGACGAGGACGCGGTGGCGGAGGAGTCGCAGTTTGGCGAGCGTCTCGTTGTCGACGGTCGTCGGACCACCGACGATCGTGTGGGCGACGAGGTCGTGGGGAACGACCAGGCAGGGTTGCCGCGGATCGAACGCTGCGTCGGTGGTGACGCACATTGCGTCGACGAACGGCACCCAGACGAGCTCATCCGCCAGCTGAAGGCGCACCGCGTCGGCCTGCTCAGCGGCTCGACGGGCGGCCGATGCGAGGTCACCCTCGTCCTGCGTCAGAACGAATAATCCCGCGGGGCCCACCACGAGGAACCCGCCGTCGAGCACGAACACCGTGACTGAGGGAGGAAGGGAGCGCAGGATGTCGACGAGCGAAGAGGGCCCGGTCCGCTGTGATCGGAACACCCTCATCCATCGGCACCGAGGCCGAAGAGATGAACCCTCAGAGCATTCGGCGACGATCCGCTAGAAAGCGTTGACGTAGAGGTCAGGGGCCGGGCTCTCCAGCGTGCGGACCATTCCCTCGTTGGTGATGAGCCCCGACAACAACGAGCCGCCGTCGCTCGCCGGCGTGGTGATGCCGAGTTGCGCCCAGCGCGCCCGAGCCTTGGGGTTGGCGACACCTTCGACTGCCATCGAGCTCTCCCAGCATGTCGTGTCGGAGATGATCCATCCGTAGTCCCGAAGCGCAACGGCGAAGATCCTCGCCGTATTTCGCTTGGCGCCGGTGTACCCGCGCCCGTTCAGCCACGTCTCGATCTGCTGGTCAGTGATGTCGAGCGCGAACCGCATCCCCTCGGGAACGGTCTTGGAGCGCGACACCGGCGTGTTCTGCTGGGCAACGCTGCCGCACTCCGCCGCTGGTCCGCTGCTCCACTCGAGCCGGGAAGCCGGCGCGACGGCGTACCCGCAGTCGACACCTGCCGCAGAGGTCGACAGCTGCGTCGGGGTGCACGCCGGGCCGAACATGGTGGCGTAGGTCTCCATGTTCAGTGCGTGGTTGATGGAGCCCTTCTCGATCTCATCGAGAGTTGGGAGCAGCGCCATCCCGAGGACGTTGCCCATGCCCCGGCCCGCCTGTTGGGAGAAGCCGGAGGAGTTCCGGTGGTCGGAGACAGAGCCGTCGGGGTTCTTGCCGATCCCGGCGGCGCCGACGCACAGGTCGACGCCCGCCCGCCATCCGGCGAGCAGGTTCTCCAGGGTGAAACAGCTCGACCAGTTGACCTTCTGGACCAGCCAGAGCCCGTACTCGACGCCCGTCGTCGGGTTGACGATCATCATCTCCAGGTCATTGCCGGCGGCCGGTTCCCAGCTGGGATTCCAGGGGATGACGTTGTTCGCCCCGAGGTTGTGGCCCCAGCCCCAGCTCGGCGTAAACACACGGACGGTGGTGGTCGCGTCCTCGGTCGAGTACACGGGCGTGGAGTAGGCATCGAACGCGACGCTGATGTGGCCGCGCTTGGAGGCGTCGGTTCGCGACGGATAGTTGGCGAAGTTGAACCAGGTGCTCGACCACTTCGCTGAGTCCGCTCGCACGCCGATGCACGCGGCTGGCTGGTTGAAGGTCGAGGACGGATGGAATCGTGCAGGGTTCAGCGTCGCCTGTTGGCGGAGCTGGGCACAACGGTCGGCGTCGGTGGTCGGGCCGTTGGGAGCGACCGGCGGCGCGACCGTGGTCGTCGGAGCGGGAGACGTGGTGGCAGGCCTTGGGGTTGCCGTTGTGCTCGGAGCAGAGGTGGTTGGGGCCAACGTGGTCGTGGTCCGCGGACGGCGACGTGCATCCGCCAGGACTCCGTCGGTGCTTCGCACGTCGGAGTCGCTCGATGGAGCCGCTGTCGAGCATGCGGACAACAGCAACACTGCACAGGTGAACGCGGCGGCGCGCGTGAGTCGTGAAGGCCTCATGGGTCCCCGTCCTCTTCTGGTGACAGAATCCCCAGCGGCTTCCGTCACCTGTGATGTCGGGTCGCTGCGCCGTCACCTTGAACAGTTCGACGCACATGCGGAGAGCGGCCGCTCGGCGCTCGATCGACGGGACCTTGTTCCCTGGGTCGAGCTCAGGTGCCTCGGTAGGGTCGGATCATGAGGCTCATACGAACGGCAGTCGCCGCTTTGGCCCTGGTGACACTCGCTGCGGTCGGCACGGCGTGTGGCGAGGAGGACACGGCGGGGCCCAAGGCCGGGTCGGACCATCTGCCCGACAAACTGGCCGGCGTCGAGCTGGATCCGGCTCCGGATGTCACCGATGCCACCTTGCCGCGAGCAGACGACGGTTCAGCGTTCAGTTTCGTCCCCGAGGCAGGCGACGTGCAGCTGGTGTACTTCGGGTATACGGCGTGCCCCGATATCTGCCCGACGACGCTCTCCGATCTCCGCAACGCGCTCAAGTCGATCGGCAAGACCGCAGCCGGTCATGTCCGTGTCGCCATGGCCACGATCGATCCGCGTCGCGACTCGTCGGTGGTGCTGTCCGGCTACCTGCAGAGCTTCTTCGGTGACGGCGTCGCCCTGCGTACCGACGACGATTCCCAGCTTCAGGCGGCGGCCACTGCGTTCGGGGCCACCTACGAGGCGAAGTACCCCAACCAGGGTGAACCGCAGGTGTCGCACAGCACGTATCTGTATGCCGTCGACCACACGGGCCACGTTGTGGTCGCGTGGCCCTTCGGGACCACGGCCGCTGACATGGCCCATGACCTCGAGCTGCTGCTCCACCGAGAAAAGGAAGGTGCACAATGACCCCCCGTCCCCACCGCGCCCGAGTTGGCGCTCTGTCGTTCGCCGTGTCGCTCGCCCTCGTCGGCCTGCCCGCATGTGGCGAGGACGACACAGCGTCCGAGGACACGTCGACGACCGAGTCGGCGCCGACGAGCGCGGCGACCGAAACCACCGAGGCGACGGCGTCCGCCCCAACCATTAGCGATGTCTGGGCCCGCACGTCACCGTCCGGTGTCGACAGGGGTGCCGCCTACATGGTGATCACCGGAGGCGAGGCAGACGATGAGCTCACCGGTGCTGCGGTGTCGACCGAGATCGCAGCGAAGACCGAGGTTCACGAGGTGGTGATGGCCGACTCGTCCATGCCGGCGACGTCGATGGGTGGGGGTGGCATGGAGACGACGATGCCGGCCGCGGAGTCGACGACCCCGTCGATGGACGGAGACGCACCGGCTACCACCACAGCTCCGGCGATGGAGATGCGTGAGGTCGCCTCGATCAAGATCCCTGCGGGGGAACAGGTTGCGCTCGCCCCAGGCGGCTATCACGTGATGTTCATGGGACTCGTCAAACCGTTCGTCGTTGGTGAGACGTTCGATCTGACGCTCACGTTCGCGAAGGCGGGCGATGTCACGGTCACGGTGGAGGTCAAGGACGCGCCGTGATGCGACGCTTCGGGCTCCTTCGCTGGTTGTTCGCTGCTGCCGTGCTTGTCACGGCAGCAGCCACACCTGGGTGCGCATCGAAGGCGCCGGAACCGACGGTGTTCCGCTACGAGGTGCCTTTGGGAACGCGGAGGCTGACCTTGACCAACCGGGCGCCGGTGATCTTCCCGAGCGAACTCGTGGTTCGGGTCGGCGACTCGATCGTGATCGTCAACGAGGACGACTACGACATCGACGTCGGGCCCTACCGCGTGATGGCGCACTCGACGTTGCGTCAACGATTCTCGTCCCCCGGTGAGCTCTCGGGTTCGTGCAGCGTCGCCGCCGGGGGCGAGCTGACGGTGAGGATCCTCCCGAAGACCGCCTGAACCTCGACGGAGGCGCGCTCAGTCTCCGATGCCGAGCTCGTCGCGGAGGAGGCGTCTCAGCTCGGTCGCGTCGAGTGCTCCGCTGTGGGTCGTGGCGATCGTGCCGTCGGCGCGCAGCAGGACCGTCGACGGCATGTTCACGATCGACAGCGCAGCTTGTGCAGTCATGTCGGGATCGAGGTACTGATCGAAGGTGACGCCGGTTTCGGCGACGAACTTCGCGGCCGCCGACTCGGTGTCGCCAAGGTTCACGCCGACGAACCGAACGCTGCTCCGGTGCTCGCCCGCGACGTTCTCGAAATCGGGCATCTCCTTGCGGCACGGCACGCACCACGTGGCCCACATGTTGACGACCATCGGCTTATCGGTCGGCTCGCCGAGCTGAAGCTTCGGCGCATCGCCGAGCGGTGAGAGCTGGACGGACGCGAAGTCCACCGAATCATCGCTGCCGCCGGAGGAATCTCCGCTGCACGCGCCGCCGACGAGCAGAGCGCCGGCGATCGCCACTCCGGCGATGATCGAGCGGGGGAAACTCGGTGTCATTGGCCGCAGACTACCCGTGGCGAATCGGGCTACGTGACCCGTCGTTTCGCGACGATGCAGTCAGCGAGGGCCTGTTCGCCCGCGCTGTTGAGGTGCAGGTTCGACGGGCTGAGCGAGTAGTCGGGACGGAGCCAGCCGGCGTTCGTCGACATGGACCCCGAGCAGTCCACGAACCGCTCACCGAATCGTTCGGCGAGGGCGGCGTTGAAGGCGCGACGCTGCGGCTCCCGGTCGGCGATGTAGGACGCCTGCGGAACGGGAACGACTCCGACCCACGTGATGGTCGCCCCGGCCGTGGCGGCAACCGCCGACAGCTGGTCCGCTCCGATCAGCATCTCCGCCAGCGTGCGCTTGGCGCTCAGATCGTTGATTCCGGCCATCACCACGAACTCGGCCACGTGATGGCCTGAGGCGAGCGTGGCGGCCTTTTGAGGGACGGTCATCCCTGAATGGGGGCCGACCACGGTGAAGCCGGCACCCTCCATGCCGACGGCACCGTTGCCGATGAGCTCGCCGATGAGCTCGGGCCACGGCTTGCCGCGGGCCGTGTCGTTGCTGGGTGATCCCTGCGAGTCTCCGAGTGCCCAGACGGTGATGTCGGAGTCGGTCGGTGGCGGGGGCACGGCAACAGTCGTCGTGCTGGTGCTGGTGCTTGTGGACAACGGACGGGGTTGCGTCGCGTTCGCGTTCGCGTACGACTCGAGGAAGCTGAAAGGGTTCTCGCACGCCGTCAACCCGAAC
>JAIBBP010000216.1 GCA_019694615.1 Microthrixaceae bacterium
GGCACCGCCTGAACACCAGGCCGGCAGCCGAACAAGCGCTACCGAGCCGACATACAGAACTGCCGATGACCACCGGCCACGCCGAACGACCAGCCGCGCATCGATCACCGTTCCGACCATGACCGCCGACTCGCCCACGGCCACACGCCAAAGCGTCGTTGCTCAGCAGTCTCCTAGGAATCTGCGCCCCAAGCCACGACGGGCCCCAGGGTGCCGACGAGCTCCTCGAACCCCGACATGTCGAGGCCGACAGAGTCGACCCTCCCGGCTCCTGCGAATCCGTCACGAGTGAGCTGCAGGTGTTCGTCGGGCGTTGTCGTGCCGCTACCCCACATCTGCATCGAGACCGGCACATCGAGGCGGACGGCGAGGTCGAGCGCCGCGCGTGACATCTCGTCGAGGACCTCGTCGGTGACTGCGATACAGGGACGACCATCGAGACCGCACACGATCGCTGCGGCGGCGGCGAAGCCGGGCTGGCGGATGGCTGGAACGACGATGGATCCAACCACGCCGGTGGGAAACGTTCGAGCCAGCCAGAACCCGGCTGTTCCGGCGTCGGAAACGACGAGCCCCTCGTCGGGGGCGCCGCCGGCAAGGTGCAAGGACGCCCGAGGCGGGGTCACCGCGCCGGAGTCCTTCTCGTAGGACGGGGTCACGATCGAGGAGATCGTCCCATACAGCGCGGGTCGCGTCGCCACGGTCCTCACCGCGCGAGGCCAGTCTGCGAGAGCAGCCCCCAGCTGCCACGGCACGATGTCTTGGACGAGGCGACCGGCGAAGGGGTCAGCGCCGAGCTCGGCGGGGTCGAGGCCCGAGGTGAGGATCAGATCGACGTCGTCGAGACCGGCGAACTCGAGGTCGCGGGACTGCAGGCCGACAGTTCCGAAATGGAACGGGCTGTCCCATCGGAACACCCCTTTCGCTCCCCACGTGTTGTACACCCCGAAACCACCCCGGGCAGCGAGCTCCCGCAAGGCGTCGACGCTGCCGCGGGCGACGCCCGGTCCAACGAACACGACGATCGAGAGGTCGGCGAGCGACGGTGACAGCGTCGTCAGTACTCCACCGTCGGCCCGCCCGGACAGGTCGAGGTCGTCATCGACAGGGGCATGTAGGTCGAAGTCCAGCTCGAACGCGAGCGTCCGTGGCGTCGGGTCGAGTTCGGCCTCGACCAGCGCGGCGACGAACCCATCGAGCCCCGTGATCGGACGCGGGCGTGCCCTGCCACCGGGTTGGCTCGACAGGTGGAGGATCTGGCCGTCGAGGAGCGCCGCGCCCCAACCATGCCCCAAGCGACCGTCGGCATCGGCCAACAGCAGGCTGAGGTCCGGATCGCCGGGATCGACGTTGGCGAGGTCGCCGAGCGGGTACGCGCCGTACACGCGCCGCGAGCCGAGCTCGCGGAGCGCGTCGGCAACGACCTCGCCGTTCGTCGGGGTGCTGGTCAGGGTGATCTCAGTAGCGGAGGCCGGGAGCCCGGGTGAAGAACACGTCGGTGGCCAGCTGCGCGCCGAGCTTGGTCGCGTCCCAACGCTTCTGTCCGTTGTTGATCGTCGGACCGTCGGCCCACGGCTTCATCAGGATGATGTTCTCGGCGACAGCGCGGATGACCTGGCCGGTCACGTGATCGGCCTCGTCGGAAGCCAGCCAGGCAACGAGGGGCGAACTCACCGCGGGGTCCATCCGGTTCCACTCGTCGAGTGGGACGTCGTCGGCCTCGATAACCGCCGGGGCGCCGGGCATGGTGCCGGTGATGCGCGTTGCCGCGGCCGGGCCGACGCAGTTGACGGTGACTCCCGCCTTGAACAGCTCGAGGCTGAGGGTCTGGGTCATCGAGGCGATCGCCGCCTTGGCCGACGCGTAGTTGGTCTGGCCGAAGTTGCCGGTAAGTCCTGCGCCCGACGTGGTGTTGATGATGCGGCCACCAACCGGGGTGCCCGTCTCCTTGAACTTGTCGGTCCAGTAGATCGCAGCGTGCTTGGCCGGCGCCCAGGTGCCCTTGACGTGCACGTTGAAGACGGCGTCGAAGTCTGCTTCTGACATCTTCACGATCGTGGAGTCGCGCACGATGCCTGCGTTGTTCACCAGGATGTCGAGCCGGCCGAACTCGTCGATCGCCTGCTGCACCATCCGTCCGGCGCCGTCGAAGTCGGCGACGTTCTCATAGTTCCCGGTGGCTTCGCCACCGCGGGCCTTGATGATGTCGACGGTGAGATCGGCATCGCGGCCTTCTCCCTCACCGGTGACCGACACCCCGAGGTCGTTCACGACGACCTTGGCGCCATGCCGAGCGAGCTCCAACGCGTGACCCCGGCCGATGCCGTGCCCCGCGCCCGTGACGATTGCGACCTTGCCGTCGAGCAAGCCCATGCTGACCCCTTCCCGAGCGTCCAGCGACCGGCCGGACGGTTTCTGACGAACCGTCAGATCGTAGGCGACGGCTGGCGCAGTGAGAAAACGCTCAAGTCGATACCGAGGTTCCCCGATACCTCCCGTGGGCCGAGTTGGGCCGGTTACCGAAAGTCCGAACGGACTATTGGGAACTTCCAACACCGGCCCTACAAAGAAGTTGGCCACGGAGAGCGCTAGTCCGACCCGGAAGAGTGAAGTTCCAGACGCCACACCCAGGAAGCACCTACACCAGCCCAAAAGGACCAATCCAATGCTCACCAGCTACGAATTCATCGCCGCTTACCTCCAGGCCAAGGTCAAGTCCGAGCGTGGCGCCTCCCTCGTGGAGTACGCCCTGCTCGTCGCCCTGATCGCCGTCGTCTGCATCGCAGCCGTCAGCGCCCTCGGCAACCGCGCCAGCTCGAACTTCAGCTCGATCAGCAGGTCGATCTGACCTCGACGTAGGAACCAACACCGATGCGACCGGCTTCGGCCGGTCGCATCGGCGCGTCCGACGTCGACACCCGCTGTCAGACCGGGCGCACCAGCATCTCGACGGCGTAGTCGTCGGCGAACCGCTGCTCACCAACCGCCTCGAAACCATGACGCCGATGAAACCGAGCCGAGCCAGGGTTCGGTGGAACGAGGTTCACCTCCGCCGCGACGCGTTCGGAACCGCGACGTCCCCCTTCAGCGATGACCGCTTCATAGAGCCGGCTACCTAGTCCCGAACCTCGGTGTTCGTCTGAAACGACGACGCGATCCACGTAGAGGAACCGACTGAATCGCTCTGCGAACCATGCGTAGTTCTGACTGTCGTAGGTGCTACCGGGTTCGATCAGGATCACGAAGCCAACGACATCGCCAGCCCCGTCGGTGGCAACCCACGTCAACGACGACCACTGCACCAACTGGGCCATCCGCCGCTCGTCAGCATGCGATACCGCTGGGACGGCGGCGTTGTTGAGCTCGACCAGCCGCTCGACATCGGGATCGGTCGCCGAGCGGACCGAGTACGAATCGCTCACGTATCGAGTCGACCGGTGACGACGAGATTGCCCTTGGTGTCGAACCGGCCGATGTCGCCGGTCCTGAAGAACCCGTCTTCGTCGTATGCCGCGGGATCGAGGGAGTCGTCGACGTACCCCTTCATCATCTGTGGCGCACGGGCGCGAATCTCACCCTCCTCGCCCTCCGCCGCCGACGAACCGTCGGGACGGACGA
>JAIBBP010000263.1 GCA_019694615.1 Microthrixaceae bacterium
GTCCTCGGTGCCGCCCGCCACCTCCCGATTCGCGACCGGTCGTTCGACATGGTGTTCACCATCGGCCTGCTGATCCACCAGCCCGACTCTTCGCTGGCGACCGTCGTCCGCGACATCGTCCGGTGCTCGTCTCGCTGGGTGATGTTCGGCGAGTACAGCGCCGACAAGCCGACCGAGATCGAGTACCGGGGCCGGACCGGCCTGCTGTTCAAGCGGGACTACGTGTGGCTGGTCTCGGAGTTGTGCCCCGACCTCCACCACGTCGCCACCGAAGAGCTGACCCTCGCCGAGGACGGGTTCGATCGTGTCACATGGGGAGTGTTCGAACGTCGTCCCTGACGTCGTGCATGACCCCGCGGTCGATCAGCGCGAGCTCGAACTGCAACAGGAGCCTCGCTCGACGCTCCGGCGTCTTCTTGTGAGTGCGCTCCCGGTGTTCGCGGCAGCCTGGAACCTCAAGCGAGGTCCACCCAGTCGAGCGCGTGGCCGGCGCGAAGTGCCCGCACGGCCCGTCGGCCGATGATGGCGTCGAGGTGCCTTGGCTCCAGCACCCCGAGGGGGCGGCGCGTGCCGACGTTGTCGTACGTGAACTCCTCGCCGGCAGCGACGTCGGCGACGACGTAGACGGACCGACGGAATCGCAGGCTGCCCCGGTCAGAGTCCGACGGGCCGTATCTCACGTTGCCGAGCGAAGCTTCAGCGGAGCGGATCGACGTGACGAGTTGGCCGAGCTCGTCGGGTTCGAGCGAGAACGATGAGTCCGGACCGCCGTCAGAACGGTCACGCGTGAAGTGCTTCTCAACGATGCACGCACCGAGGGCGACGGACACGACCGCTGCGGTGTCGTCAAGGGTGTGATCGGACAATCCGACGGGGACACCCCACCGGACCCGCATGTCGGGGATGCTGGCCAGATCCATCTGTTCGACGGGCGACGGGTACGCGCTGTTGCACCGCAGGAGGGCAACGCCCCCGTCGCCGGAAGCGCGCGCCGCCGCGACGGCCTCCTCGATCTCGACGTCGCTTGCCATCCCAGTCGACATCACGAGTGGGAGCTCTGTCGCCGCGGCGTAGCGGATCAACGGTAGGTCCGTTAGCTCAAACGAGGCGATCTTGAGAACGCTGGCCCCACAGTCCACGAGGTAGTCGACCGCGGTGCGATCGAAGGGGGTCGAGAACAGGAGGATGCCGTCGCGGTGAGCTCGCTCGGCCAGTGCCGGGTACCAGTCCCACGGCATGGCGGCCTCGGCGTACAGATCGTGGAGGCGCCGCCCGCTCCACGGGTTGCCGGGACCGACGACAAACCGTGCGTCGTCACTGTCGATCGTCATGGTATCGGGCGTGTAGGTCTGGATCTTCACCGCGTCGGCACCACGGGCCGCAGCGATGGACACGAGATCCAGCGTGCGGTCGAGGTTGCCACCATGGTTGGCCGACAACTCGGCGATGACGAACACCGGCGACCCTTCGCCCACGAGACGGTCACCGAGGCGGACGGTGATGCTCAACGCGCCGACCTCGTCGACACAAAGTTCCAGTCGCCGCCGAGATAGCGGACGTTGTCACCGGACCTATCCCGGCTCCACCGCACCCGTCCGGCCTCAGCGTAGGCAATCATGCGCCAACGCCAGCATCGTGGTACTCCACGATCTCATCGGTCGGCTGCCTGGCGGTGTCGAAGCCGGCGAGCTCGAACGACCGGCGGGAAGCGATGTTGTTCGAGCGCACGACTCCGATAGCGCGACTACCGGGCCAGCGGCTTCTCATGGCGTCGAGGCCGGCGAGGAGGAGTGGCGCTCCCAATCCGGCCCCGCGGGCGGCCCGGTCGAGGCTGAAGGCGATCACGGCCCGATCGCCGTCGCGGTCGAACCGGATCTGGCCGATCGGGTCCCCACCGGAGCGGGCGACGAACAGCAACGAGTCGGCGCTCTCGACCCGCGACCTGAACCAACGCTGATGGTCGTCCCATGGGATCGGGTCGGGATGGAACGACGCCGCTCGGACGTCGGCGTCGTTGGCCCACTGCCAGTACCGCTCGGCGTCGGCCGGTCCGGCGTCGTCGAGCTGCAGTTCGATCGAGCGGAGGCGTGCGACGGCGCGGTCGGCGCCGCGGCCATCGATGAGACGACGACCGGTGCCGGCGAGAGCGCGGCGAGTCGTGGCGTCGCCGGCGAGCTGGTCGATGACAGCGGCGACCTGCGTTGGCTCGAGCTCGTCGACGCGACCGAGGTACTGGGCGGCCCCGGCGCCGGCGAGTCGATTGCCCACCGGCTCCTGATTCTGGGCCACCGACATCAGGATGGCAGGGGTTCCCACGCAGGCGAGCTCGTAAGCTGTGCTCCCCGACGCCGCTAGCGCTATGTCGGCGGCCAGCATCCGCTCCGCGACGTCGGTCGCGCCCGAGAGCACGTCGACGTTGAACCCACGGCTGAGGAGGAGGTCGACGACCCGTCCGGCGAACGACTTGGTCGCCGCCGACGGAGACCCGCCGAGCGAGACGACGACAGTACGGGCCCGATCGGCGACGTCGCGGATCCCGCGGCGCCGAGCAGCCGCGAACTCCGGCCGCAGCATCGCGTACCGGCAACCGGCGGCGGACGGCGGCGCCACCGCGGCGCCGATGTTCTGGTCGATAACGAGGTCGGCCTCGTACGGCGCGAGCAAGCCGTGGTCGTCGATCACCGCCAGACGGCCGACGCCGTCGTCACGATGACGTCGTTGAACGTCGGTATCGGCTCGGTAGTCGTCCAGCACGGTCCATGCCGGGGGCTCGTCACACGACCTCAGCCCCGCGTCGACATAGCGGCTAGCCCACAGCGGGGCGGCATCGAGCAAGGGAGCGTCGGCCGAACCACCTGCGCGGATCCACGCCCCCGCCAGCGACAGGCATCGAGCCAAGTGGCCGGCGCCGGCCGCGGTGCGATGGTCGGGAAGGACGACCAGATGGCCGATCACGACGGCGGGAGTGGTCCGAAGTCGCGGCCGAGCATGATGCCGTCGCAGATGCGGTCGAGGGACTCGTCGGCGCCGGGACGGAGGTCGTCGGCCGTGGACACGGTGAGTCGAGCGAGACCGAGGACGTGCTCCTCGGCGCCGGGACAGCTGACGGGGGCCCGAAAGAACAAGAGATAGGCGTAGCGGCGAGCGAGGTCGACATCGGGTCGGTACGCGGCCGGGTCGGAGAGCGCCTTGCCGAGCAGCAACTCGTAGTCGGACGGGTCCTCCGCGTCGACGGTGAAGCCCTTCGCACGATAGTGGGTCTGTCCTGCCACGATGACAGGCTTGCCCATCATCGACGCCTCTAAGCCGGTCGTCGACGAGAACACGAGCACCAAGTCGGTGTACTCGAGCACGGTGTAGGTGCTCGTCGGGTCGTCGGGGCCGATGATCGAGACGTTGTCGGGGAGGTCTGGGAAGTGGCGGGCCACCAGGTCCTGCACCGGTTCGCGCGTCTGCTTGCCGGGGAGCTTGGTCTCGGCGGGGTGGACCCGGATCGTCAGGTGCACGTGCGCGCGGTGCGCCACGAGCTCGATGGTGTCGCG
>JAIBBP010000279.1 GCA_019694615.1 Microthrixaceae bacterium
CCGGGGACCCCGTCGCGATGGGGTGGTCCCTCACCGTTGATGACGAAGCCGTCCTCGGTCCGCACGACTTCCGGCTCTCGGTGCTGGGCCTTCAGGAGGAGGACGTGAAGGCACTCGATTCGCTCCTTGCGGACGCTGCAGTCGGCGACGCCGAGGCAGCGCTGTTGGGCGCAGGACCGCTGAACCCTGATCCGGTCGAGCCGATCTACGTCCCGGACACCGTCGCTGCAGCAACCGAGGGCGACACCTCAGATCACGACGTCGAGATTCGAGTCCTCGGGCCAGTCGAGATCCACGGTGCGGCGCCGATCAACCGCCGACGAACGGCCGAGGTCATCGTGTACCTGGCGCTCCATGGAAAGGGAGTGACGGCGAGCCAGTTGAAGACAGCCCTGTGGCCCGACTCGATGCCGAGCCAGGACACGTTCAACGTCACGATCCACCGGGCCCGGGCGACCCTCGGACTCGATCGCGACGGGGCCCATCACCTCCCGCACGCGGTGACGAATGGGAACGGCTACTCGGTCGGGAGCTACGTCACGAGCGACCTCGACCGGTTCAACAACCTCGTCGCACGATCGCGGACCACGGCCGACCCGGGCGAGGAGGCCCAGCTTCTGCGCGAGGCGCTGACGCTCCTTCGAGGCCAGCCGTTCGAGGGCGTTCGCGGATACGAGTGGGCCTACACCGAAGGGATCGTCGTCGAGGCCGAGGCGACCATCGCCGACACCGCTCACCGGCTGGCCCAGCTGGCATTGGCCGACGGGGATGCCGCACTTGCGACGTGGGCGGCGACGCAAGGGCTCATGGCCGTGCCGGGCAGTGAGCCGCTATACCGAGACCGGATGGAGGCGGCCCACCTCAACGGAGACCCGGCCGCCGTCGACCGGATCGTCGACGAACTCTGTCGGTACATCGAAACGCTCGACCCGCTCGACGACCTGCACCCCGACACCATCGAGCTGTGGCACCGGATCGGTCGGTCAGCCACTGGGCCGCCCTCCGCCAGCTAAGGGCCCGAGCGCTGTCGGGCGCCAGGGGTAACGCCCTGCATCGAGTACACCTGCTGAGACGCCGATGTCCACCCGGTGTGCCAGTGCTAGACCGGCCCAGGATCGCCGTCCACGCACCGCAGTGGAACATCTACGGACAGTACGCTGACCCGTGTGGCCAGTCTGACCGAGAACCGCTTGAGAGGCCTCAACGACCTGGCCGAGCGACTTGCGGAACATTCGAACCGCTTTCGGATTGAGCGTTACCTCACGCCTCTCAACCGAGACGAGCTTGAAGAGTCGCTGAGGAACAGCACTTTCGACGCGTCGCTCGCAGTCCCGGAACCGCGCTACGAATCGCCGCCACGGCAAGGGCTCGCAGACGCTACGGCGCTTCTTGAATCGATCGACGGCTCGAGGTCCTTCTGGCATCGACTAGCCGCCGAGGAGATGGACTTCACCGTCGGGATGTGGGCATTTCTGCAACGCAGGGATGCGAAGGAACTCGAACGAATCACCGTATCTCGGTACGGACTCCCGTCGCCCGAGACGGTCGCCATCGCCCGCTCAATCTTGGATGCTCCGGAGCACTTGGACAAGCAATACGAGAAGTCGCTTTCGAGCTCTGAGGCGGCTTCCTTCCTCCGCGAACGCCTAGCTCGGGTCAATCTCAGGGACTGGCGTGTGATCGTGGAGGATCGCATGAGTTCGCGAATGAGCGTCAGCTCAGCGAACGCCGTTGTGCGAGTCCGGGCTGGCCTCACCTTTACGAGCGGCGAGGTCGACCGGCTGGTCGTGCACGAGCTGGGTACGCATGTGCTGCGGGCGGTGAATGGCTCTCGCCAGCGGCTCCGCTTGTTGAGCCTTGGGTTGGGTGACTACCTCGCCACCGAGGAAGGTCTGGCGATCTGGCACGAGGAACACTTCGGCTACCTGCGGGCGAGCGACCTTCGCCGCTACGCGCTCCGAGTCCTCGGCGTCGAAGTGTCAAGGCGCGTCGGAATGGCTGCCGCTGCGAAAGAACTTTCGAGGTGGGCCGCCCCCGAGGATGTCGCGCCGGTCGTTCTTCGAGCGAAACGCGGAGTGGGCGATGCGAGTGCAGCTGGCGCGCATGTAAAGGATCACGTGTACCTTTCCGGCTTCCTCGCAGTGCGAGAGCGGATCGAGCGAGATCCAGCGGTCTACCGCTACCTCATGGCGGCCAAGTGCGCGCTGTCTCAGGTGCCGGCGCTTAAGGACCTCGAGCAGCAGGGTTACCTCAGAGACCCAGACCTGCTGCCCGAAGACATATTGTCAACGACGTGAGCCCAAACAGCATTCGACAGAGGGACGCTCTCCTCGGAGCGCTGGCGACCTGGAGCCGGACCCGCCTGCTAGCCACGGTGTTCGGTGGCTACTTGGCTGCCGTTCTGCTGTTCGGCCTTCTCTACTCCGCCGCCGACCTGACGAGTTCAGACGGACTTTGGTCGAACCTCTATTTCAGCCTTGTCACACAAGCCACAGTCGGATACGGGGACGTCCTCCCCGTCGGATTCGGGCGGGTTATGGCGACGTTCCAGATTGGACTGGGCGTTGGCTGGGCTGCATTCCTTCCAGCTCTGGTATTGATTCGCCTCGCCTCTCCTCACAAAGACACGGTGCGTGTCAGTCATTTCATCGCATTCGACCCATCGACCTCCCAGTTCCGCCTGAAGGTGGTGAACACCGGCCGGTTCGTCGGTTCCCGAACGAGCATCCAGCTGTGGATTCGGATCGTTCGAGAGGGTGGGGTCGGTCGCAGGACTCTGCCCATTGCGATGCGAAGCCAGCTTCCGTTCGAGATCCGGTTTCCGCACCTTCGACCGATGCTCGCAACTGGCTACCGGACTGACCGCGCAGAATCTCCGGCGATCCCCGCTGGAGCCGAGCTCGTCAATCTCCATCCATCACATTTCGCAGGTGACGCGACCCTGATCGTCGATGTTTCGATCGACACACCGTTCGGCACGGCCAGCCGGACAGAGGAGTTCGACCGGACACATGTGGTGTGCGGGAAGCACGCTGAGGTCCAACCCGTCGTCGATGGACCGAAAGACTGGTCGAGGTTCGACGAGGTAGTCGTGACAACATCCACACCAGCGGGAGTACAGGCCTGTAAGGAGTGCGCCTTCCATTCGACGTGCGGCCTCATCTCGCGGGTCGACACGTGACCAGCGCGTCTGCACGAGAGTCGACCGCACGCGCCCTCGAATTGCGGCCTGTGACTACGAGGTAGGATCAACCTCGCCGATCAGTCGTCGCGGCCGGTCGTTCCCCGTCGTCACCGCAGCCGGTGTCCTCTCTCGATCGTCAGGGGAAAGACGATGGACTGCTTGGTCAATGCGGATTCAGCGGGTCGCACTTGCGCCAGATGCCACCTGTGGCATTGGGGTGCGGACGAGGTCGAGTGGGAGCGCCGGACATTGGTGGTGGGCGGGCTTTCGCCGGTCGGGCTCGTGGTCGCAGCCGTGACGGCGGCCGCATCGAGCGCCGGCAACCGCCGACGGTGGAGCGCCGCCGCGGAGGCAGCAGGGCCGAGATGGCGCTACGCCTCGACGGGGTCCGCCCAGATCACCG
>JAIBBP010000233.1 GCA_019694615.1 Microthrixaceae bacterium
GTGTTCGCCGGGGACGGCTGTGCGGGTGCGGCCGGGGGTTGATAGGCCCCAACCCTCGCGCAGCCGATCGTGCGGGCCAGTTGGCTGGGGCCACGACCAACTGCTGTGACGCAGACCTCGTGCGATGCGGCGTCGATGCTCAGATTCGCTTCGAACGCGTGTCCGTCGCCCCGGTTGGCCGAGACGGTAGCGAGGTGGCGGCCGTCGACGGAGAACTTCACCAGCACGGGAAGCGCCGGGCGGTCAGGGTCGGCGGCGCGCCCGACGATCCTGGCACCATCGACCGATGTACGACCGAGCGTGTGGATGGAGCCGAGCGGGTATCGCTCTGGGACGGCCGCACCAGCGGAAGGGATGAAGATGCCCGACGCGATCCCGACTGCTGCGGCGACGGCCGCCGCGCGAACGGCGGCACGGCTGGTGGCAGGACGACTGGAAGTACGGCTGGAAGTCATGGAAAGCGCTCCTCGGTGGGTCGGTGTGATCAGGCTCCGATAGCGCGCTTCAGAGGTCGTTCAGGTCCGCTTCAGCTCAAACGGTGGACCGTGCGGCTTCGAGTGCAGGGCGATGATTGCCCGCGGGCACGGCTGCGATCCCGCCTCACCCGCTCGCCTTCTCGGCTCGAGCTTCGAGAAGTCGCTGCTCGCTCTCGTTCCGAGTGAGCGAGGCGGCTCTGCGGAACTCGGTTGCGGCCTCGTCCGAACGTCCGACCTTCTCGAGCAGGTCGCCGCGGACCCCGTAGAGCAGGTGGTAGCGGTCGATCGCACCGGAGGCACACAGCTGATCGACGAGATCGAGTCCGGCCTGGGGCCCGTACGCCATCGACACGGCGACCGCCCGGTTGAGATGAACGATCGGCGACGGTGCAACCTCGGCGAGCTCGCCGTACAGCGCAACGATGCGGGGCCAATCCGTGTCGTCGGCACGAACGGCGGCCGTGTGGCACGCGGCGATCGCCGCTTGAAGCGCGTACGGACCTTTCGTGCCATCGAGCGACTCCACGCGGTCGAGCGCGACCAGTCCCCGGCGGATGAGAAGGCGGTCCCACCGACGTCGGTCCTGGTCGTTCAACAACACCGGCTCTCCATCGGGACCGCGTCGGGCGGAAAGGCGCGACGACTGGAACTCCATCAACGCCGCGAGCCCGTGCGCTTCGGGCTCGCCGGGCATCAGCGCCGCGACGACGCGGCCGAGGCGCAGCGCCTCGGCGCACAACGAGGGTCGCGTCCAATCGGAACCGGACGTCGCCGAGTAGCCCTCGTTGAACATGAGATAGACGACCTCAAGGACCGACCCGAGTCGGGCCGCCCGGTCGTCGCCCTCGGGCACTTCGAACGCTACGCCGGCCTTCGCGATCATCCGCTTCGCCCGCAGGATCCGCTGCTTCACCGTCGCCTCGGGCTCGACGTAGGCCCGAGCGATTTCCGCCGTTGTGAGCCCACCCACCAAGCGAAGCGTGAGCGACGTTCGAGCGGCGATCGGAAGGATCGGGTGGCATGCGACGAACATCAGCCGCAGCACGTCGTCGTCGACATGGTCCTCGACGTATCCGCTCGTGCCGGGAGGGGCGCTACTCACCATCTCTGGCGGCTGTTGGTCGCGCCCCAACGTTTCGTACTTGGCGGTGAGATTGCGATCGCGACGGAACCGATCGATCGCCTTGCGCTTGCCGACCGCCATCAGCCACGCCCCGGGGTTTCGCGGCGTCCCCTGCTCGGGCCACTGCACGAGCGCGTCGAGAAGCGCCTCCTGAGCGATGTCCTCCGCGAGCCCGACATCGCCGACGAAACGAGCCAGCCCACCGACGAGGCGGGCGAACTCGATTCGGAACACCGCCTCGATGGCGGCGGTCGAGTCCGATGCCGTCACGACACCGACTCCACCACCGCCACCGCTGCGCTCGTCACCGGTGTGGGCTCACTCGGGACCGAAGACCGGCCGGACGCGGACTTCACCCTCACCGAGCACCGAGACGAACCGCTTCGACCACTCGACGGCCTCGTCGAGATCTCGGCACTCCAGCAGAGCCCATCCGCCGATGAGCTCCTTGGCCTCGGTGAACGGCCCGTCCACCACCGTGAACTCGCCGTCGTGAAGCGTAATCTTGGCTCCCATCGCGGTGGGGGCGATTCCACCGGTCGCCACAAGTACGCCCGCTGTCGTGGCTTCCGCCATGAACGCTCCCATCTCCTCCATGAGTTCGGGGGTCGGCGGCGGAGTGGGAACGGTCTCGTCGCCCAGCGTGTATCCGAGGAATCGCATCTGACTTCTCCTTGCTTCCGGCGAGGCGCATCTCGCCTCGCTCACCCCTCACGTCGATCGGGCAAACCACCAAAGCGACACCGTTCCGAGAAATTCTCCGGAACCTGTCGCCGGTCGACATCACGCTACGTTCGGGCGATGGTTCGCCGCGCCACACTCACCGCGCCCACGCGAGTTCTCGCCGCGGTCTTCCTCACGGTCGTGGCTCTGGGCACCACGGCCTGCGCAACTGACAAGCGCCCGCCCGACCCTGATGCCGTCGCAGCCGGGGCGACGTTGTACGAGCAGTCGTGCGCGTCGTGTCACGGAAGCGATCTCCGGGGCACCGACAAGGGGCCTCCCCACCTCTCGGAGGTCTACGCGAGCGACCACCATTCCGACGACTCCTTCCGGTCCGCCATCACCAACGGGGCACCCTCCCATCATTGGGATTTCGGCGACATGCCCCCGGTTCCCAGCCTGTCCGACGAGGACATCACCAGCATCCTCGCCTTCGTACGCCAGCAGCAGGCGACCCAGGAGCTCGAGGCCTACCCTCCCGGCTGAGCGCAGCAGGCCGGCCCGACAAGTTCGGCAGCGACCATGGCCAACTCACCTCGACTCCTGACAGCACCGGTGCTGGTGCTGGTGCTGGACGACGAACCGGCGATCAGCGCGGACGTCCCGCATGTCTTCAAGTCGCCGGGGGTGAGGTCGTTCGGGCGGAGTTTGGGCGGCAGGTCCCTTCGCTCGCCTGCGAGATGCCGAGCAGCCGACGAGCAGCAGGGCCGAGGAGCGTCCACGGGTGGTCGACGTCGGGCCATTCGCCGTGGGCGTCCCACGACGCCGCCTCGACGAGGATGCGCAGCGCGTGAACCTTGCGGTGCCAATCAAGGTTCTCGTCGTCGACCGCCCCGGCAGTTCCATCGGTCAGTCGGCGGTACGTCGACAGGAACCGGTCGGCCAGATGACGTCCGGCCCACCGGGTCATGGCCCCAAGGGGCCTCGGCAGCACGACGGGTGGACTGGAAAGGACAAGGTGGGTGAACCCCACTGTGAACCCCGGAGGCGCCACAAGTGCGACCGCCCAGTCGATGAGGTACAGGTCATCGACAGCGACGATCAGGTTGAGCGGATGAAGGTCCCCGTGGCTGATCACCAACGTCGTCGGTGCTGGTTGCGTGTCGATCAGCGCCTTCGCGACGCGGCCAAGGTCATGACGTCCGAGCGCCTCCGCTGAGCTGCCGAGTTCCCCGACGAACTCGGCGACCGTCGTCGGCATCGTCCCCCCGAGCTCGGCGAGCTGGAGGGCAAGCGGGCGCGGGTCGAGGCGGTGAAGGGCCGAAGCGATGAACGCCAACCGGTCGGGAAGGTGACGAAGGATGGCCGGGACCTTCGTGGCGAGCGAGCCGAGGTCGAGGCCGGCTATCGGGGCCGATCCGTCCAACGCGTCCATCACGATGAGGTACCGCCCGAGCGGTCCGGTCTCGTCGGCCGTGAGACGAACGATCGGCGTCGCAAAGCCCTGTTCCGCCACGGCGCGCTGAACCGTCGCCTCCCGCACCCCGGCCCCGGGATTGGGGACTATCCGGGCGACGAGGTCACGATCCCAGGCGGCCGGCGGGTCGACGAGGCGGAAACGCAGCATCTCGGCGTAGTAGCCGCCCGACATCGACGTCGGTGGCGCCACGAACTCGAGATCGGGCCGGTTCGTAGCGTTCCGCAACGTGTCGAGCAGCATCGTGGGGGTCGAGTCGGTGACCGGCGGTCGCTCCACGGACCCACCGTAACCCGGACGAAACCCAACAGCGTCGTCCCGCTCGTCGCCTCGCCCGTTCTGTCCTGCGAGAGCACCACCCGTCCGGTGCTCTCGCAGGACAGAACGAGCCGCGCGGACACCGAGGGGTAGGTTGTCCCGATGCCAAGGTCCGACCACCGCCCTTCAACCCGGTCACGAACGCTCGTCGTCGCACTGGCCGTCGCTGCACTCCTCTCGGCGTGCTCGGAAGAGGACCGCGGGACGACCGCGGACGAAACGACCGCTCCGCCTGCGTCGACGACCACCACGACAACTGTGGTGGACCGATCGGACGACCCAATCGAAACGGTCACCGTGTTCCGTTCCGGCGAGGATGGTTACTCGACGTTCCGCATTCCTGCGATCGTGCGAGCCGAGAACGGCACCCTGGTCGCGTTCGCCGAAGCCCGCGTCGCGTCGGTTGCCGACGACGGAGACGTCGACCTGATCGCCAAGCGATCGACCGACGACGGGAAGACCTGGGGCGCGATGCAAGTCGTCGCCGATATGGAGTCGAACTTCATCGGCAACCCGTCCCCGGTGCTCGACGAACAGTCGGGCCGCCTGGTCCTCCTCGCCACCTACAAGAACGCTGCGGACAAGGAGTTCCAGATCCTCAGCGGCACCGGTGTCGACACGAGCCGCCAGTACCTCCTCACGAGCGACGACAACGGTGAGTCGTGGTCCTCGCCCACTGAGATCACCGAGTCGGTCAAGCGACCGGATTGGCGCTGGTACAGCGTCGGGCCCGGCCACGCGTTCCAACTTCGGAGCGGTCCGAATGCCGGCCGTCTCGTCGCCCCGGCGAATCACTCCGATCCCGGGATGAACTACGGCGCTCACCTCCTGATCAGCGACGACGGCGGAACCACGTGGAGCATCGGCGCCGTCGACACACCGCAGAACAGCCCGCGGCATCCGAACGAGGCGACGGGTGCTGAGGTCGGTGACGGGACGATCGTCGTATCCGCACGGGATCAGGGCGGACAGGACGAGTGGCACCGCCTACGAGCAACCTCGTCCGACGGTGGCGAGTCGTTCGCCGCTCCGTTCGCCGACGAGGTCGGCCTGGCTATTCCTGCCGTTCAGGGGTCGATGCTCTGGGCGGGGGAGGGCGAGACCGGAACGCTCCTCTTCTCGGGACCGTCGTCCATGACCGAGCGAGTGAACCTACGCGTCCGGACGTCACCCGACGCGGGAGCGACGTGGCTGGACGGCCTGCTGGTACGAGAGGGGCCCTCTGGCTACTCCGACCTCGTCGAGTTCCCCGGCGAGGCCGTCGGCGTCCTCTATGAGACCGGCGATGCGGTAGCCACCGAGCGGATCGACTTCAGCACCTTCGGAACTGCGCTGCTGGGTCCATAGCTGTTCCGTCCCTGCGGTCGAAGTGGCGCTGCGCAATCAGCGCTGAGAATCCGGAACGAACGAGGTCGCCCGCGGCAGGTCCGCCGTCCGTCGTTGATCCCCTGGATCGAGCGCGTTGCGCGTCCCCGGATCCGGGCGCATCATGGTTCCATCCGACGGAGCCGGAGCGTGAAAAATGCTCGTGTGGATCGACCAGGACCTGTGCACTGGAGACGGGCTCTGCACCGACCACTGTCCCGAGCTGTTCCGGATTCTCGAGGACGGCATCTCCTATGTTGTCGACCCCGCCGGGCACGCGTTGAGCGACCCCGGCGGCGCCGAGTGCACGGTGCCCGTCGGTGCCAAGTTGGAGCGCGCGGCGATCGACGCCGCGCTCGACTGTCCGGGGGAATGCATCTTCATCGAAGCCGAGCACCCTCCGGCGGCAGGTGGATTTGGTCGGTAGGGTCAGCCTGCAACCCGCACCGCCACCTTGCCCGAAGGAGCCACCATAGGACCGACCGACCCGCTCAAATCCGCCCAAGAGATCGCGACTGGAGTGCTCGCGAACGTGACGCCGGATCAACTCGATCTCCCGACGCCGTGTGAGAAGTGGACCGTCGCCGACCTCATCGACCATCTCGTCGGAGCGCAGCATTGGGGCCGTTGCGCAGTCGACGGCCTCGACACGACCGACACGGGGGAAGGCTCCGCGCAGGGCGACTTCAAAGCGGCGTTCGCCGACGCGTCAGCGAAGGTCCTCGCGTCCTTTCAGTCTGACGGGGCGCTCGCCAGAACCGTGAACCCCGGGTTCGGGGACATACCTGCACCAGCGCTCTTGGGCATGGTGACGACCGACACCTTCCAGCACTCCTGGGACTTGGCGACGGCGACCGGTCAGGACAACAACCTCGACCCCCAACTCGCCGACCAGCTCCTCGATGCGTCACGTCAGGCGGTCCAACCGGCGTTTCGTTCCGACGAAGGGTCAATCTTCGGACCCGAGCGGGAGGCGCCCGACGGAGCCAACGCAGCGGCACGACTCGCGGCATTCCTCGGCCGAAAGGTCTGACGCACACCGCGACGCGCAGTGCCAGGTCGAAGCACCCCGGTGCGACTGCCGCCTCGAGCAGAGGAGCCCACGGCTTCCGCCTGACGGGCAAGCACCACGAGATCTACCCCAGCGACCCTCGCGGAGGTTCGCCCGACAAGCTCGAGACGATCCTACGCCACCCGGTTGCGCGCGTTCGGGAGCAGGACAGAACCGGTAGGTGGCCTCGGCGCGACAGAGGAGAAAACGGGGGGAGGGCGGATGGCCGAGACAGCGACCAAGATCCTGATCGTGGCCGGCATGGCCAACCTGCTGGTCGGGGCGTTGTCGGGAATTCCGATGGCCCTCGCACGCCAATCCGGGGCCGCTGCTGCGCCCCGCTACCTCACGATGGTGCACCTGGGTGGGTTGATGCACGGGCCGATCCTGTTCGGGATCGCCTTCGCGATGACGATCTCGACGGCGAGTCCGTGGGTCGACAACACGGCCGCCGTGATCCTCGCGGCGGCGTCGGGACTCCTCGTGCTCAAGGACTCGCTGAACTGGCTTCAGAAAGTCGACGACGAGTTCACCGAGAACTCAGTCGGCCTCACCATCGGGAAGCTCTTCGGCCCGTTGCACGTGGTCGGGCTCGGGTTCGCCAGTGCCTCGGTGATCAGCGGGCTCTGAGAGTCGGGGCCGATCGGGCCCGCGACCGCAACGACAGCTGCGCGTCGGAAGGTCCGAGCGAAGTCTGCGCTCGGAAGACCGATCTACCCTGGATGCCGTGAGCATCCTCGTTCCGGTGAACCTCCTCGAACAACACCTCGTCGAGCGCGGACCACGGGCCCACTTGGTGACTGTCGGAACGGAGGGAGCACCCCACGTCACGTCGGTTCTGGTGAGCCTGGGCGACGACGCCCTCGTCGTCCCCTGCGGACGCACCACGTCCGAGAACGCCGCGGCACGGCCGGCCGTGACCCTGTTGTGGTCGGCGCCACCGGGCGAGAGCTACACGCTGCTCGTCGACGGCGTCGCGACGCTCGACACTGCGCTCGACACTGCGCTCGCCAACGACGATCCGGCCCTGTCGATCCGCCCCACACGAGCGGTGCTCCACCGGGTGGCAGACGCCCCCGGCGAGGGGCCGACCTGCATCCGCATCGAACCCTGACACCACCTCGAACGCGACTCGTCGGTCACGTCGGCAGGCGGCGGCGAATCCAGTCGGCGAACACGGGGTCGACCACGAAGTACCGTTCACCGCGCCGAACCACGTGACCGCGGTCGACGAGTTGGGACCGCGCGTGCTGAGCGCTGCCGACCGGTAGGTCGAGTACCTGAGCGGCGGTGCCGAAGATCGACCCGCCGGAGGCGAGCGCCCGCATGACCGCCTTCTCGGAGTGTTGAAGGCTCGAGTAGAGGCGCTCGTGCTCGTCGGCCGTGGCCGAGCGGACCGCTTCGAGACCGTCGAGCCAGGTGTCCTGGCTAGCAGTCGATCCGGGAGCGACGCGACGCCAGCATGCGTCGGCGCACTGCATCGTGCGCTGGGGATGCCCCTCGGTGAACTCGACGATGCGGGGTGGGAGTGGCCCGGCGTCGCGTCCGGTCGCCGCGAACCCGGTCGTCACCAGGTCGAGCACCTCGATGTCGAGCAACGGTTCGACCTCGACAAGATCGGCCTGCGCGTAGAAGGGCTGCGCCTGGTCGGCGAAGAGCATTCGCATCATCGAAGGTTCGGACCCGGCGAACACCAGGCCGAGGTCCTGGTAGTGGTGTTGGAGTCGGGTTCGAAGGATGCCGGCCGCCCCGGTGACCCTGCTGATGCCGGCGAACTCGTCGCACACCAACATGGTCGGCACGTCGCCGGTGGAACGCACGAGAACGTCGAGCAAGGCGTGGAACGTGAGCACCGGGTCGAGCCGGTCCCGACCCGGTGCGCGGAGTTGCAGCGATACAAACCCGAGATTGATCGACGCCGCTGCGGCGTAACGGTTGGCGACCTCGGCGAACCGGCCGGTGACCCTTCCGAGCGCGTCGTCGAATCGGGCAGCGACGTCGGCCAGGGACGCCACCTCGTAGAGGTCGACCCACACGATCGCCGTACCGGCGGCGATCAGATCGGCCGCCACCCGGCGCAGAACGCTCGTCTTGCCGAAGCGCCTCGGACCCAGGAGCGCTGTGACGCGACGCTCGCTCACCCGCTCGATCAGATCGTCGACGAGTTCTCGCCGCGCCCGCACCATGTGCGGTTCGAGGGGGCCTTGATAGGGGAATGGCGACACATCCACTCTCAAAGGCTACCAAATAACAGTAGCTAGTCCCTACGGTGTATTGGTATGTCGCTCGACGGCTTGGTCACCTGCGAGGCGCTCAGCGCCAGGCGGCGACAAGCTCGGTCAGCGGTCCCGCCAGCGCGGCCTGAAGCAACGGCCCGAAGCTGACCCGGCCAACGCCCATCGAGCGGAGGTCGGCAAGTGAACCGACCGCTGACCCGTTGACCGGGTGAGCGATGACGTTGATCGGCGTTGACAGCTCGGCGACGAGAGCCTGCAGTGCTTCCCGATCGGGAGCCTTGACGGGATAGAGACAGCGAGCGCCTGCGGCCTCACACGCAGCGAGGCGCGCGACCGCCTCGCCCAACGGATCCTCGAACGTTCCGGCCGGCTTCAGAAACACATCGGTGCGGGCGTTGATCACGAGAGCGACTCCGGCAGCATCTGCCGCTCGACGAACACCGCCGATGTAGTCGGCGTGCTCCTCCACGCTGCGGAGGCGGCCGCCCTCACTGTGCACCGTGTCCTCGATGTTCACACCGACTGCACCGGCTTCGAGCACCCGCTCGACGAGTTCTGCCGGCGGGGTTCCATAACCAGACTCCACGTCCGCGCTCACCGGAATGTCAACCGCTCCCGTGATCCGCCGGATCCCGTCGCACGCGTCGGCGAGGGTCATGCCCTCGTTGTCTCGTTGGCCTCGGGAATCAGCGAGAGGGTGGCTGCCGATCGTCAGAGCGGAGAACCCGGCGTCGGCCATCACCTTCGCCGACCACGCGTCCCACACGGTCGGCACCACGAGGGGCGTGCCCTCGTGATGGAGTCGGAGAAGTTCTTCAGCGCGGGCGTTCAGGTCGGTCATGGTCACATCTTGTCCCCGCTGACGGCGAGGATGCTGTCACGCCCGAGGGAACGTTGTTCCGCCGTGTGGAACGCCCGTTTGGTATGAACCACACAAGCGACAGACACCAAAATCCGACCCACCAATCGCCGGAACCGGCCCGGCTCGAACAGCTGGCACGGGCAGTGCCGCATTGCTGGACTCCGTACAGCCTTCCCCTGGTCATCGAGTGGTGGCGGTCTCGGCGATGACCGCCACCTCGCAGACGAGCGCTCGCGCACCCTCAACCGACGCCAGCGTCAGCGCCAACCGTTCGCTTGCGCACCGCGTCCCAGAACGAACTCCACACGAACCATCGTGGCAGTGCCTTGACCATGTGACCTTCTCAGCAGCCGTGTGATCGCGCTGCACCCACGACCCGCCGCTCGGGTAGCTCCGCCGGATCGACTTGCCGGTGAATCCACCACGTAAACGTGATCGGGTCGAGGGCCTCGGGTTCCACTTCGTCGTACAGCCTGGTGACCACCCAGCGTCCGAACGCGATCGGTAACGGCTGGAGGACGCGCCAAGCCGCTCAGGACGTCACCAGCCTTCAGAAGCGGGGCACACCTTCGAAACATTCGCTTGCCAGGATCGCTGCTCGCTGTCACCGTCGCTCGCGTTCTTTCTACCCGAGGATGATGATGACCGGAACCACCCGCCGCACCGCCTTGGCGACCATCTTGTTGGTTGCCACGCTGACAATGGTCGGCTGCCAGAACCTGCCCAAACGAACCGCCGGCACCAGGTGCAGGATCGTCGGGGAACACGCCCAGGACGGCAGGTGGGTCCTCAAGTGTGGAACCAACAAGCGGTGGTCGCGCCTGATGACGATCGACGCCGTGAACCAGGGCATCGGCAACTACCTCCGCTCAAAGGTCCCCGCACCCGCACCGACCGCCCCGCCCACTACAGCTACCCCGACGCCAGGACCGATCACAACCTTCTCCTACATCCAGGGCGGTCGTGTGGAGGAGGCTCCGTACGCAATCAAGCCAGGCCGGTACAGCACCGAGGTTCCCGCCGGAGCGGTGTGCGTGATCCAGGTCAACGGCAACTTCCTCCCACGCAGTCGCGGCGGAGACGGCGGGCGACTGTACGTCGACCTGGCCGCCGGCACATGGATCCGGACCGCCGGACCTTGCATCTGGACGCAAGGCGAGCCGGCCCCACATCCGATGTCGGCAACTGGCGACGGCATGTACCGCGTCGGGGTCGATATCCAGCCCGGCGTCTACACCGCACCCGGGTCCGCGGAGTGCTATTGGGAGACGGCTGTCAACGCGGATGCGTCCGTCGCCGCCGTCACCGACATCTACCTCGGCACCGATCCGCAGATCGTGGTGATCGAGGCCGCCGACAAGTTCTTCGTGTCGGATGACTGTGGCGCGTGGACACCGTTGGCGACCACTCCGCCGCGGTTCCTCCAGGTCGTGTCGAGTATCGGCCTTCCGTTCGAGGGTGCCAGGGCGTTCTACTCGGGCGACGCCGTCTCAGTTGTGCCTGCGACGGACCTCGTGACCGTTTCCGCCGGCGAGTACACGATCGCGATCACCCCTCCGACCGGATCGACCTATTCGGTGGGCATCCACGACTTCTTCAGTTCGTCCGACCCGACGCGGTACGGCGTCGGAATCCGCAGGGGCAACAGCGTCTGCACCCTCCTGTCGGGAGAGATGGAGATCATCGAGGCCACGGTGGGTGCCGGCAACGAACCAACAGCGCTCTCGGTCGCGGCGATCGGCCAATGCGATGGGCGTCCGATCGGGTTCAACCTCCGCTTCTGATCTCAGTCAGCGAGACGACGGGGCGATTTCCGTCAAGCCCGACGAGGGACGGCCAACGCGCACTCTTGCTCGCGATGTTGTAAGCCTTGTTGCCCCGGCGTCTCCCTCGTTTTGAGGTGGCCTTCGGCGACTCGGGCGAAATTCGCCCACGAGGGGAGAAATGTGATGTTCGGACGCGTCCGAAGGCTGCCATTGGCCATGGCAGCGTTTGCGATTCTGGGAATGGCTGCAGCGTGTGCACCTGAAGGCGGCGGAGGCGGCGGCAACCAAGCGCCGGTTGCCGTTGCCAACGCGAACCCGGGGGCGACGTCGATGGAGATCGCGTTCTCCTCGGCCGGTTCGTTCGACCCCGACGGAACGATCGTCGGCTACTTGTGGGACTTCAAAGACGGCTCGGCCACGTCGAACCTCGCGAACCCCACCCACCTGTACGTCACGCCTGGCACCTACGTCGCCGAGCTCACCGTGACCGACGGGCAGGGTGCCACGAAGACGGCGCAGGTGTCGGTGACGGTTCCTGTCATCCCGAACCAGCCACCGGTCGCGGTCGGCTCCGCCACACCCAACGAGGGCCCCGCTCCGCTCCTGGTGCAGTTCTCCTCGGCCGGATCTAACGACCCCGACGGCGGGGTGATCACCGCCTACCTGTGGGACTTCGGCGACGGCATCACGTCCAACGCTCAGAACCCAACCCACTCCTACGCCGGCCTCGGTGACTTCACCGCGAAGTTGACCGTCACCGACAGCAGCGGCGCAACCGACGATGTCGATGTGCCGGTCTCCACCTGGGAGGCACAGATCGAGAACGCGGCGATGGGTCGCTGCGCCGACGTCTCCAACAGCAGCACCTCGAACGGAACGAAGACGCTGTCGTACCCGTGTACCGGCAACCCGAACCAGCGGTGGGTCCTGGAGACCAACGGCCGGATCACCACGGGCCTCAGTGCCACGAAGTGCCTCGACGGCCAGAACGGCGGAGCGCTCGGTGCCAACGTCGGCATCTCCGACTGCACGGGTGCGTTGAACCAGCGGTGGGCCTTCGTCGGCAACACCTTGGTGAACGACGCCAACGACCTGTGCCTCGCCGCCGAGAACAGCGGCGTCGTCCCCGGCACCGAACTGGTGCTCGCGACCTGCGACACCGCGAGCACGGCGCAGCAGTGGAAGGTCGCCAAGTGGCAGGTGCACCCCTCTCAACGCCTCCGCAACACCGCGATCGATCGCTGCGTGCTCGCATCCGGCAACATCTTGAGCGACGGCCGATCCGTCACCGACTGGACCTGTGACGACTCGACAACTGCGGGCTGGTACCTCGATCCTAACGGGTTGATGATCAACCGCGCCGGCCTCAGCTGGTGCATGGACGGCGGGAACGGTTC
>JAIBBP010000180.1 GCA_019694615.1 Microthrixaceae bacterium
CCCCGCGAGTTGACGCGCGACAGAAGTGGCGGCTCGGACGCCCTCGTCGCTGGCGTCGCGTGTGCCAACCACCGCGATCGCCCTGCTGTCGCTCGGGATGACCTCACCGCGCACAAAGAGGACTGCTGGACGGTTGTGGATCATACGGAGGTTGGCGGGGTACGCATCGTCCGCACTGGTGACGATGCTGACGCCGTCAGCGCGAAGTGCTTCGACCGTCTGAGCCCAACGGAGCCGGTCGCTGGCCGAGATGGCGGAGAGGGCCTCCTCCATCCATTGACGGTCGATGTCCTCAAGCGCCTCAAGATTCTTGGGTCCAGGAGGCCCGAGGAGCTCAAGCAGATTGGCAAAGCGATCGGCGGACGCCCCGTTCATACTGGGGGTGCGGTGCTCAGCCAAGGCCAGCGTCGTGATGAGCGCTTCGTCGTCCATTCGCTCCGTCACCCCCGAAAACGTACTTGGCTCGATCTGGTTCGTGCTGATCCACGGGGAGCCATCACCGCGGAAACGATCTCACCTTACTCGAACTAACGTTCGGGTACGTGAGATCGTCGGAGCCGGCGGATGCCCCACGGCCACTGACGCCGGGCACGTTCGAGGCGGCCATGGCCAACAGCCGCTCACTGTGGCGACTCAAACACTCTCAGGTGGTTCCAAGCCAGTCCTGCCAAGGCACTCACCTGTGGTCGCAGTTCGCTGCGCACTCGCGGTCGAGTCCCTCGTCGGGTCCCAGGCCCACCTCCGCAACGTGACCATGAAAGAGCTGGTCACAAGCACGCACACCAGGGACGACAGGACGGGGAGAGCTGTGGCCCGGGTCACCACCACGACCGGATGCGTTCCAACGCCTGGAATCGTGGCGTCCCAAACGTCACCGCACGAGATCAGGATTCGCTCGCGGCGAGGCATGCCGCACCCGAGAACGCGGAGAGCTTCCGTACGAGGCGTCCTCCTCCGGAGCCGGATCGGGGCTGCGAGAACCTCCCGCGCGGTCAAGGGCTGTCTACTCAGGTGCACCAGACCGATTGTCGAGTCGGCAGAGGCCCCGACCGCGCGTTGACTCTCGACGAGCGTGCTAGCAAACTGCAAGCATGCCGAATGTGTTGGTTCGCGACCTCCCCGAAGACGTCCACCGCGAGCTGGCTGCACGGGCCGAGCGTGCCGGGCAGTCACTCCAGCAGTTCCTGAGGTCTGAGCTCGAAAGCCTTGCCCGTCGGGAGCCTCTCGACGACGTGCTGGCTCGCATCGGGAAGCACAGAAGCGGCAAGGCCCGCATCGAGGATGCGGCCGCGATCGTGCGAGCGGACCGCGACCGCCGTTGATCGTTCTGGATGCCTCAGTATTGGCCGCAATCGTCGGTGACGATGGGTCCGACGGTCGCGCTGCCCGGGCCGCCCTTGCCGCCGCCGGAGAAGCGTCCGTGCCCGATCTTGCCGACGTTGAAACCCTTTCGGTGCTCCGTCGCCTGTATCTCTCCGGCGACATCTCCGCCTCAAGATTTCGTCACGCTGTCGCCGACCTCGCCGCGCTGCCCCTCACCCGCTACCCAGCGCTGCCATTCCTGACGCGAGCGTCGAAACTCGTGCACAACCTCACCGCCTACGACGCGATGTACGTCACGCTTGCGGAAGCACTCGACTTGGTTCTCGTCACGGGCGACGCTCGGCTTGCCCGCGCGCCGAGACTCCCCTGCAAGGTGCAGGTACTGAGCACCTCCTGAGTCAGCACCGGCCTGGGATCGAGTCGGCACCGCGGCCACGTCCGGCGGACCGACGAGGACACGAACCGCGCGAGGTGAGGATCGCGACAGACCAGAAGGCGACACACCGTTCGCCTCTCCAACTGTCCAGTCCCACCAACGAAGGAGCCCGTACGATGCGAATCAGTAGCAGAGCAGTCTGGGCGGCAACGGCCACCGCTGTCCTCGTCGCGGCCGTCACGTTCGTCGCCGCCGATCAAGCGTCCGCCGCCCGGCCCTGGGCGAAGGCGCGTGTCGTCGACGCCCGCAACGTGAAACTCGGCGACGTGACCTTCACGACCCCACGCGGTTCGTCGAGAACCGTGGTCGCCGTGAAGTTCCGTGGTCATTCAGGTGACGACGTGAACCGGTTTCACGGCTTCCACATCCATGCCAACGACAACCCGACGAACGGTCACGGGTGCATAGCGGATGTCACGCAAGCGCCGTCGACCTGGTTCGTGTCCGCCGATGGCCATTGGAAGAACGATCCGACCGAACTGCACGGCCACCATGCGGGCGATCTGCCGAGCGTGTTCGTCAACAACGATGGGACGACCGAGCTGCGATTCGCGGTGAGCAAGCTGTCACCGAGCCAGGTGATCGGCCGCGCGCTCGTCCTTCACTCCGCTGCCGACAACTTCGGCAACGTTCCTGTGGGACCTGGACCGGCGCAGTACACACCCGGAGCCGAGGCCCTCGCCGCGACCCAGGGCACCGGCAATGCCGGCGCACGAATCGCTTGTGGGGTCATCGTCGCGGGCTGAGGCCTGCCTTCACCAAGCCGTCCACAGCGACACCGAACACGACCGTCACAGCTGTCGGAGTATCCCGGCGACGTCGGGGGGTTCGTACCGGGGCCCCTTGAGCACCTTTCCGTCGTCACGAACGACGGGCCTCCCGTCGTCGCCGAGCTTGGTCATGTTCGACCGGTGGATCTCGGCGATGACGGCGTCGAGATCGATACCGAACGTCAATGCTGCCCCGTAGATGACGTAAACGAGGTCCCCCAGTGCATCGGCAACACCAATGAGGTTGCCGGCCGTCAGCGCTTCGTCGAGCTCTCGTCGCTCCTCGTCGATCAGCTCTCGCCGGAGAGCGAGTAGATCATCGGACACGTCGAGTCCAGGGGCAGTAGCGATCGGCAGGGCGAACGCTCGATGGAACTCGGCCACCATGTCCCCGATCGAGCGCGCTACTGCGCGATCGCTCATCATTCGGCCTCTGGATCCCAAACGACCAGACGGTGAGGAAGACCCATTGGGCCGACATAGTCGCGTCCGTCGGCTACGAACCCGTGCCGTTCGTAGAACCGCAGCGCCTTCGTTCGCGCCGCCGCCCAGATCGGCTCCCCGTCGACGGCGTCCTGCGCTGCCCGCACCAGTGCGCTTCCGACGCCCCGACTCCGCCATTCCGGATCAACGGCCATCAGGACGAGCTGACGCGTCGCACCCACACCACCGACGCCCCGAAACCGGCGCAGCACGCTGACGCATCCGATGACCTCACCGGATTCGGGGTCGATTGCTGCAAGGTGCACCGTCGACGGGTCGCCGTCAGCGGGGTTGGTCGCCGGCGGGTCATCACGCCCGTCGCGCAGCACCTCACGACGGAGCGGAACCAGCTCCTCTGCTGACGCAGACCGCACGGACATCTCGGTCACAGGACCAACCCAGTCACGTCCGCCGCCTCACGCAGCGACGCGCAGCGTCATCTGGTCGAGCCCACGCAGAGTGAAGCTGGGGCGATAGCGCGGTTCTGCGCCGGCAAGTTCGATCGTGGCGAACCGGTCGAGCAGCGCCCCGAACACGATCTCGCCCTCAGCGCGTGCCAGGTGTGCGCCCAGACAGTGGTGGGCTCCCCACCCGAAGCTCAACGGAGCCGGGACCCCATCCGCGTCGAACCGCCCGACGTCGAAGTGTTCCGGCAGGTCGTACGCCGCGGGGTCGTGGTTGGCGGACCCTTGCAGAATCATGACGGCGGTGCCCCTCGGAGCAGGGACCCCGAAAAGCCGATCGTCACGCAGCGCGAACCGCATGTTGAGCTGCACCGGGCTGTCGAAACGGAGCACCTCCCACACGGCCGACGACATCAAGGATCGATCGTCCCGAAGGCGCCGCAGCTGGTCCGGGTTGGAAAGGAGGGCATGCAATCCGTTGCCGATCAGGTTCGAGGTCGTCTCGAATCCAGCGGCGTACAGCAGCAAGGTGTTGGTGAGCAGCTCGTCCGCGCTCAAGCGTTCCCCCGCCTCCTCGACCTCGATGAGCGCCGAGAGGAGGCCGTCGTCGGGGTTGGAGCGCTTCTGCTCGATCATCCCCCTGAAGAATGAGCCCATCTGGATCGCGGCCTGCTCGGCGCGGACGACCGCATCCTCGTCGGCCGCGGCATCGATGAACGACGTCATGTCACGAACGAGCGTCGCAAACCGGCCGGTAGGGTCCTGTGGCACACCTAGCAGTTCGGAGATCACCGCGACGGGGAACGGGATCGCCAGCGTCGACATGATGTCGCACTCGGCCCGATCCGCCACGTCGTCGAGGACGGGTGCCAACAGACTCTCGATCCGCGGGCGCAACCGCTCCACTCGTTTCGGTGTGAACGCGCGCGCCACCAACGACCGAATCCGCGTGTGGTCCGGCGGGTTCAAGAACAGCATCGTGGTCGAGTCTCGATCGGATCGACGCGACGCTCCCGACAGCGTGGGTGGAAGGTCCATGTCGGTTTCGGCCCGCCCCCAATGCGGATTGCGGAGATACTCCAGCCCATCGTGGTATCCCGCCAACACGGTCACTCCCGACGAGCTGGCCCAGCGGGGTGATTCGGCGAGAAGCCGCCGATAGGTCGGCGTCGGATCCTGACGCGTGTCGTCGTCGAACACCGCGGCGAACAGGAGCGCGTCGGCCTCGGCTGCGGACATGGTGGCCAACGGCTCGGCGCTCACTCGCCGCTGGTCCCTCGTCTGGGCGCCGGTGCGTCGTAGCCGGCGAAGCCCTCCGCGGTCGGTACTTCGACGACGGGGTCGTCCCGATCGTCCCACTCGGTTCGCAGTGCCCGGCTCATGATGCCGTGCATCAGGTACAGCGACGTGATGTACGTGAGTTCGAGGATCTCCTCGTCACCGAGATGCTCCCGAAGCTTGTCGAAGAGCTTGTCGTGCATTCGACCGCCGGCGAGCGCCAGCGCGTCGGTGTAGGCCAGCACGAGTCGCTCGACCTCGGTGAACTCGTCGGATGCCTGCCAGTAGGCGATTGCCTCGATCTTCGACTCGCTCATTCCGAGCAACCGGCAGGACTTGCAGTGCTGCGAGAACACGAACTGCGACCCGATCGCCCACCCGACGCGGGTCTGGCCGAGCTCACGGAGAACCGGGTCGAGCAGCCGCTTGGGGCTGCGATACACACCGAAGCCCTTGACTGCGTGATCGAAGATGTCGGGCACGGCTGCGAACACCGTCCACCAGTCGCCGGGCGCTCCCGTCGTCGTACCGGGCTCGGCGACCGGATCGCGATCGCCGAACAGGAAGTCGTACATCATCGAAACAACCGGGTCCGTCACGTCGGCCCGCGGAACCTGGTGAAGCCTCGGCATGACAGAACCTTACGACGGCGCACCGAGACATGAGCGAGGATGTCGGCCGTGCCGACCGGACGATTCGCACCGAGCCCGACTGGGGATCTACACCTCGGCAACCTCCGCACGGCGTTACTCGCGTGGCTCTGGTCGCGACACGACCACGGCGGGTTCCTCGTCCGGATGGAGGACCTCGATCGGGTGACGTCGAGTCGGGAGCACGAGGATCGCCAGCTTCGCGACCTCGCCGCCATCGGGCTCGATTGGGACGCACCACCGGTACGGCAGTCCGAGCGATTCGACCTCTACGCCGATGCGCTGGCTGACCTGTCCGCCCGTCAACTCGTGTACCGCTGCTACTGCTCGCGTCGTGAGATCGCCGAGGCGGCGAGCGCTCCGCACGGTAGGCCCGGCCGGTACCCGGGTACTTGCCGCAACCTCAGCGCCCGCGAACGAACGAACCGCGAGCGTTCCGGCCGGCCGGCGGCGCTGCGCCTACGTGCCGACGCGACGTCGGTCTCCGTTGACGATCTGATCCTCGGCCACGTCTGTGACGTAGCCGACGACGTAGTGCTCTGTCGCAACGACGGAGTGCCCGCGTATCAGCTCGCCGTGGTCGTCGACGACGCGTCCCAGGGCGTCGAGGTGGTGGTGCGCGGCGACGACCTCGCGCCGTCAACACCCGCGCAGGTCATTCTACAGCGGCTGCTCGGCCTGCCGACGCCGGCGTACGCCCACGTCCCTCTGGTTGTGTCCGAGCGAGGCACACGGCTCGCGAAACGAGACGGCGCCGTCACCCTTGCGGATCGGGTCCGGGCGGGCGACACGCCGCTCGACGTCGTGACATGGCTCCTTCGCTCGTCGGGGCAACCGACACCGGCCACCGATGACCGGACCGTGTCCCTGAATGACCTGATCAACGACGCGGCCGGGGTGTTCGATCACTCTGCGATCCCACGGATTCCCATCGTTCTCACCGACGGCGAGCTGGGACGTCCACTCCCGAGGTGAGCTGATCAGCAGGACGCGAACGACTTCGGTTCAAGGGTGGCGAGTCCCAGTCGCACGCGCACGGCGTCGATGGCGAGGCCACCGCCGTCCGCGGTTGCCTTCGCGTAGAGCAACCCGGCCAGCAATCCGTCGCTGTCGATCAACGCGCTCCCCGATTCCCCCGGCACCACGGTGACATCGAGGTGGGTCGCGACGGGGGGATCCACCGGCACGACGCCGCGAACCAGGTCCACCACGGTCGCCTCCCTGGCAGCGAACTCCCGGCCACCGGGGAACCCGGCCAGCCGAACGGTGGAGTCAACCGGGGGCGCACTCGTCGCCAACGCGACGCCGTCGGTCAGCCCGGGAGCCTTCAGCCTCGCAAGGTCGAGCCCGCCCGACGTCTCGATGTTCGTGACGTCGTGCGCTTCGCCGTCAGAGGTGGTCAACACCAGCGCGCGAGCTCCCTCCACCACGTGTCGATTGGTCAGGACGCGACCGTCAACGATCACGCCGCTGCCTCGGATCTCGTCCCCGCATCGCCGCGCAGTGATCCGAACGACTGACCGATCGGATGCGGCCCCCGTGACCCATCCGACAGTGGTCCAATCACCCGACGTGAAGGACGCGCCGGTCGCTGCGGGTCGCGCGACCGCGCCCGACATCCAAACGGCTGCGCCCCATGCGGTGGTTGCCCCGATGAGCAGGCCGACCAGAACAACGAAAAGAACCGGGCGTTCCGAAAGTGATCCCGGGGCTGGGTCACGTGGTCGCAGACGCCGAAGCACTCGGCAGTGTGGTTCAGATCATCGAGCGACTTCAATAAGTTTCAATCAATTTCATGCATCTTCGCCGAAGAATCGGCGGATGAGTTCGTCGGCCGCCGACGTCGCCGCGAGGTCACCGTCGTCGACCTGTCGCACCGTGGCGTCGAGGGCGGCGGCGACCGCCTCATTAGCGCGGAACTCCTCGCGCAGACGATCGTCGATCATCGACCACATCCATTCCACCTGCTGGTGACGACGCCGCTCAGCGAACTCGCCGGTCGCAGTGAGCTTGTCGCGATGGAGGCCGATCTGGGCCCAGATCTCATCGAGCCCGACGTTGCGAAGCCCGCTGCAGGTGAGCACAGGCGGCGACCATGTCGGCGACGCGGGCTGCATGAGATGGAGGGCGTGGCGATAGTCGACGGCCGCTCTGCGGGCCCGCTCGTCGTTGTCTCCGTCTGCTTTGTTCACGGCGACGAGATCGGCCAACTCCAGCACCCCCTTCTTGATGCCCTGCAACTCGTCGCCAGCACCGGCGAGCATCAGCACCAGGAAGAAGTCGACCATGCCCGAGACGATCGTCTCCGACTGGCCGACTCCCACCGTCTCGACCAGGACGACGTCGAACCCGGCCGCCTCGCAGAGGAGCATTGTCTCCCGCGTCGTTCGGGTGACCCCACCCAGGGTGGATCCGGCAGGCGATGGTCGGACGAATGCGTTCGGATCCACCGCGAGCCGTTCCATTCGGGTCTTGTCGCCGAGGATCGACCCGCCCGTGCGTTGGCTGGACGGATCGACGGCCAGCACCGCCAGCCGGTGACCCGCCGCGATGAGGTTCGTCCCGAACTGATCGATGAACGTCGACTTCCCCACGCCGGGCACGCCAGTGATGCCGACTCTGATGGAGCGGCCGGTGTCACCGACGACGAGGTCCAACAACTCGGCCGCCAACGCCCGGTGATCCGCTCGACGGCTCTCGGTCAGCGTGATCGCCCTCGACAGCATCGTCCGGTTCCCGCCGCGAATGCCGGCGGCCAACTCGGCAGCGGTGGGTTGAGATGGCATCGCAGCGCATCGTAGGCGTGACCATCGCCCCCCTGATGCAGGCGCGATCGCCGAACAGCAGCACGGCCCACGAAGGACACCAGTCGCACGTCGCCTCGACCGCCAGGCCATCAGCCGACACGGGCGAGCTCGCGGTCCCCTGTGGTCACCATCGACGTGATGGCCCTTCCCATGACGAAACAATGAACATCAGAGTTGGGGCACGAGCGCATCTTGTAGCTTGCCCCCAGGCAATCACGGGACCAGTGCAAGGGGCCGGATGTTCGTCGAGGTGAATGGCAATCGTCTGAATGTCGTCTCCTTCGGAGCCGGTGCTCGCACGCTGGTCGCTCACGGTGGCTGGGTGGGCTCCTGGGAGCTTTGGCAACAGCCCTTCGAGCTGATGAGCGGTCGTTGGCGCTGCGTCAGCTATGACCATCGCGGGGCGGGGGAGTCCCCAGTGGCACCCCACCTCGTCACCCCGGAGAGTCTCGTATCAGACCTCTTCAGCGTGCTGGAGGTGTTAGGTATCGAGCGCTGCGTCCTCGCCGGCGAGTCGCTCGGAGCGATCGTGGCGCTGGAGGCCGCGAGGCGAGCACCCGAGAGATTCGAAGGTCTCGTCGTCGTCGATGGCGGTCCCGGCGTGACCACCGACATCGCCGGGCCCCTCATCGAGGGCGCTCGGAGCGACTGGCCAGGTACCGTGCGCCGGTTCGCTGACGACTGCGTCCCTGAACCCGATGCCGACCACATCCGCCGATGGGGCCGCGACATCCTCCTCCGCGCCGACGGCGAGATCGCCGCACGGATGTTCGAGTGCTACCTCGATGGCCCGGAACCCTTCGTCGCGATTGAGGAGATCCAGGTCCCGACCTTGGTGATCCATGGAACGGCGGACGCGATTGTTCCGTTTGCCATCGGCGAATGGATGGCATCGGCCATCCCAAACGCCACTCTTGTACCGATCGAGGGGGCCGGTCACGTCCCGACGCTGTCCCGGCCGCACGAGGTTGTGGCCGCGATCGAGCGGGAGTTCGGCCCGCGCTGACCATCGCACACGACACCCCTGGACACCGCGCGTACGCTTCGCAACGTGCACCAGCTCCTGCTCGTCGAAGACGATCCCGCTATCGCTCAGCCACTCCAGCGCGCCCTGAGCCGTGAGGGTTTCGACGTCGTCCACGTCGACCGAGGCAACGACGCCGTCGAACGGGCACTCGCCGGCGACATCGACCTCGTGGTGCTCGACCTCACCCTGCCCGACCTCGACGGTCTCGACGTGTGTCGACAGATCCGCGCATCGAACCGGACGCTGCCGATCCTGATGCTGACGGCGCGGAGCGATGAGCTCGACATCGTCGTCGGCTTCGACGCCGGTGCCGACGACTACGTCGCCAAGCCGTTCTCCATCGCGGAGCTCACGGCGCGGGTGCGTGCCCGGCTTCGCAACACCGTCGCCGCCGAATCGACGATCGAGGCCCAGGACATCCGCGTCGACCTAGAAGCACACCGCGTTTGGCGGGGTGAGGAGGAACTGCACCTCACCCCCAAGGAGTTCGAGCTTCTCACTTTGCTCGCCGCGGAGGCCGGACGAGTGGTTCCCCGCCAGCGCATCCTGACCGAGGTCTGGGAGGACGACTTCTACGCGACCAGCCGGTCCCTCGACGTTCACGTCTCGGCCCTTCGACGCAAGCTCGGCGACCCGCCTGATCATCCGCGGTACGTCACGACCGTCCGAGGGGTCGGGTTCCGCTTCGAGGCAGAGGCTCCGTGAAACGACGACTGGTCATCTCGTTCCTGAGCGTGACCACCGTCGTCCTCATCCTCCTCGCCGTCCCGCTCGCGTACCTGCTCCAGCGGGTGGCGAACGACGAGTCCACGGCACAGCTCGACCAGCAGGCGTCGTACCTGGTCGAACAGGTCGTGCGATCGCTCGACCTCGGGCTCAGCGTTCGCGCCCCCGCTCTCGACAGCCTGATCCCTCCCAGCACCAGCGCCGTCATCATCCTCCCCGACGGTTCGGAAGTCCGCATCCACGACTCGCTCGAGGGCGATCTCCTGTCCGCCACCGCTTCGGACCCGAGCGGTGTGCGCGTCAGCCTGTTCACCAGTGCCGAGCCCGTTCGGGATCGCGTCAACCAGCCGCTCATCATTCTGGGTGGCCTCGGCCTCGCGGGTCTGCTCACCACCTGGCTCCTGGCGCAGGCGGAGGCCCGGCGACTCGGCGGCCCGCTGAGGGACCTCGCGGCGACGGCGGCTCGGCTCGGATCCGGCGATTTCTCGGTCAGGGCCCCGCGGTCAGGGATCGAGGAGCTCGACAGTCTCGCGGCAACGCTCGACGCGTCCGCCGCTCGGATCGACGCGCTGGTTCGCGCCGAGCGGAGCTTCAGTAGCGACGCCGGACATCAGCTCCGGTCCGCGTTGACCGGACTGCGTCTGCGCCTCGAGGAGCTCGCCTACACCGACGACCCCGACGCGGCGTTGGAAGTGCAGGCCGCACTCGAACAGGCGGACCGTCTGAACGCCACGATCGACGCTCTCCTCCGACTCTCGCGTACCGGTCGAGCTGGGGTAGCGACGCGATTCGACCTCCGGTCGCTCGTCGTCAATCACGTGCAGGACGTCACCCTCGCTCTCCGCCGCGATCGTCGGCGGGTCGTCATCAACCCGGGTCCCCCACTGTCAATCGAAGGAGCACAGGGTGCTGTGGGGCAGGCGCTCGACGTGCTTCTGTGGAACGCGACCAAGCATGGCAAGGGGACCGTCACCATCGATCTCGGAGTGCGAGGTCGATGGGCTGAACTCACGGTCGGCGACGAGGGGTCGCTGAACGCCGACGACGCCGACACCCTGTTCACCAGCGAACCGCGCGGCACCCACGGGATCGGGCTCCCGTTGGCCCGACGGATCATCGAGTCGGAGAGCGGACAGTTGGTGATCACCTCGACCTCGCCGACGACGTTTCGCATTCGGTTGCCGCTGTCGACCGAGGCTCCGTAGCGAGCGGGCGCGCCGGCCGGCACGATCAGAGGCTGTAACCGAGCCGCGCGGCGAGCTGGTCGAGCAGGTCGTCGGCAGCGGCAGCGATGACGGTGCCCGGCGGGAAGATCGCCGCAGCACCCGCCTCGCGCAACGCGTCGAAGTCCTGAGGAGGGATAACGCCACCGACCACGATCATGATGTCGGGCCGACCCAAGTCGGCCAACGCGGCAACCAGTTCCGGCACCAGCGTCAAGTGACCAGCCGCGAGCGATGACGGGCCGACGATGTGGACATCCGCGTCGACGGCTTGCTGCGCCGCCTCCTGAGGTGTCGTGAACAAAGGCCCGATGTCGACGACGAACCCGAGGTCGGCGAAGGCCGACGCAACGACTTTCTGGCCTCGGTCGTGACCGTCCTGGCCCATCTTCGCCAGCAGGATTCGAGGCCGTCGCCCATCCGCGGCCTCGAACGCCTCCACCTTGCGTCGAACCCGTTCGACGGTCTCGTTGTCCGCGCCCATCTCGCTCCGATACACGCCAGAGATCGAACGGATCTCGGCGCGGTGTCGACCGTAGATCTTCTCCAAGGCCTCGCTGATCTCCCCCACCGTGGCCTTCTGACGCGCCGCGTCGACGGCGAGAGCCAACAGGTTGCCGTCACCGGACGACGCCGCGTGGGTCAACGCTCCCAACGCCGACTCGACGGCACCCTGGTCGCGTTCGGCACGGAGCCGTTCCAGCTTCGCGATCTGCCCAGCGCGAACCGCCGCGTTGTCGACCTTGAGCACGTCGATCTGGGCGTCGGCGTTCGGTCGGAACTTGTTCACGCCGATCACGGACTGACGTCCCGAATCAATGCGGGCCTGCGTGCGCGCCGCTGCTTCCTCGATCCGGAGCTTCGGAATGCCGGCCTCGATCGCTTTCGCCATGCCGCCGAGACTTTCGACCTCCTCGATGTGCGCCCACGCTTTGCGAGCGAGCTCGTAGGTCAGTCGCTCGACGTAGTAGCTGCCGCCCCACGGGTCGATGACACGGGTCGTGTTCGACTCCTGCTGAAGGAAGAGCTGCGTGTTGCGGGCGATGCGGGCGGAAAAGTCGGTGGGCAACGCGAGCGCCTCGTCGAGCGCGTTGGTGTGCAGCGACTGCGTGTGGCCCTGTGTGGCCGCCATCGCTTCGACACAAGTGCGGACGACGTTGTTGAAGACGTCCTGCGCTGTGAGTGACCAACCTGAGGTCTGGCTGTGTGTCCGCAGCGACAACGACTTGTCGTTCGTCGGCCGGAAGTGCTGTTGGACCAGCTTCGCCCAGAGCAGACGTGCGGCGCGCATCTTGGCGATCTCCATGAAGAAGTTCATGCCGATGGCCCAGAAGAAGCTGAGGCGCGGAGCGAACGCGTCGACATCCAGGCCTGCGTCCTTGCCGGCTCGGATGTACTCGACGCCGTCGGCCAACGTGTAGGCCAGCTCGAGGTCGGCCGTCGCGCCTGCTTCCTGCATGTGGTAGCCGGAGATCGAGATCGAGTTGAACTTCGGCATCCGCTGGCTGGTGAACGCGAAGATGTCGGCGATGATCCGCATCGAGGGTG
>JAIBBP010000058.1 GCA_019694615.1 Microthrixaceae bacterium
TGATCCTTGAACTCAGGCGTGTACTCCTTCTTCGCTGGCATCTCTTGATCCTCTCAGGGACTCAGAGGACCTGACGCAAAACCCCGGCCGGTTCAATCCTCATCCATCGACTCCAGGCCCGAGATGGCAACGTCGTGAGAGGCCCACTCCGCAGCAGCCAACTTCGACGCCGGGTCGATCGCCCGGTTCGCGACCAACGCGAACAGGACCCGTTCGACATCGGTCGTGAACCTCCGACCGCCCAACACCTTCGCGAGCGCGGTGTCGACACCCAACTGACGCCACAAGCCGTCGAGCAGCCAGGCGACACCCATCGGTCGTGACGCGACGATCGACAGACCATCACCGACCCCGACATCACCACCACCACCGCCGCCGGTGTCTTCCTCGCCGAGGTAACGGTTGATCGACCCGACCAGACGGTGCAGGCCGTCACGATCGAGGAGATCCTCGCGGCCGAGGTTCAACAACACCTCGGCCTGGGTCACCCCGTCAACGCGACGGTTGTGCGCCAACGACAGATACCTGACGATCGACCCGTCACGGTTCCTCCGCTGCGTTGACCGCAAGTACATGCCCACACGATCGCGGAACAGACCAGCAAAAGCAACGACTGTGCACACAGTCGTGTGCCCACGTTTTCGGGCCTGTCAGACCACCCGCAACCCGCTGTCCAGCATGTTCGCGCGCCCAACACCCCTCATGTGCCCATCAACTGCGGAACCCGGGCCACACATCGTGTTGAAATGTCCGATTTCGCTCGGCGATCTCCTCCCGGGTGAGCGCCTTCCGAGTGATCAGCGCTTCCAGAGACTCAGCACCGATCAGATCCGACCAACGCCTGACGTCCATCGAGCGGTGCAGGCTGACGTTGATCAGCGCCCGCAACACCGCCCTGCCGATGGACTCGCGCAATTCGACGGGGGCGGCGACATAGACCGACTCGAATTCGTCAGCAGCAGCGGTCACGATCCGTCACGGCACCTTCTTGAGGAGTAGCGCCCAAGCGCCCTTGCCATCGTCGGGGGAGTTGCCATCGACGCTGACGGGTTCAGGGACAGATCCATTGTTGCAGCGCCATTGGCGAGCCGGTGGCGTTCTCTCCAGCGCCCGCACCGCCATGCAGTCAGCGGGTCTCGTGGCTCCACGCGCGGCACCGACACACCGCTTGGGAAGGCTTGCGCGTGCAACATCCAACTAGCGCGTAATGCCCGGTATGTGCGCTGTCTGCAAGGGCGGCGGGCGCACAGATCAGCGGATCTCTACGGGCAAACTGGGCGCCTGCAAAGGGCGCCCGTGCACCACTTGACTCTCACGGTAGCTCTCATCCGTCGTTTGGCCGGAGGGTGTGAACAGGCTGAGCTGGGGTGACGCGTTGGTGGGCGGAGGCCCGTCCACCTCCGCCACGTGCTCACCGGCGTGGTCGGCCGAGACGCCGGTGCCGTTCTGGGTGCCAGTCCCGGCGGCCGAGCTGCGTCGGTGAGGACTCACCGGCACCCAGGAACTGGGGCGAAACGACCTGGGTGCCGGTGATCTTCGATTTCCAGGCACTTCGGCGGAGCGTGGCGCCCAGAACATTCGACCCGCCCGAGTGCCCGGGATGGGAGCGCCCGGGATGGGCCGATCGGTCCTGCGCTAGCGGACCTCGCGGTCGAAGGGTTCACCGCGGAGCCAATGGGTGAACTCGTCGACGAAGAACTCGCGTGCGCGGCGGCGGCTCGAGCTGGTGCCGGCGGACGAGTGCGGCGTGATGATCACGTTCTGCAGGTCCCACAGCGGACTGTCGGCGGGAAGCGGCTCGACCTCCGTGACGTCGAGCGCGGCGGCACCCACCTGGCCGCTGCGCAGTGCCTCGACCAACGCCGGCTCGTCGATCAACGAACCACGGCCGACGTTGATCACGTGCGCCCCGGGCCGGAGCAGCGCGAGCTCGGCAGCACCGATCAGGTGGTGCGTCTCGGGCGCGAGTGGCAGCGCGAGCACGAGCGTGTCGACGCGCGGCAGCAGCTCGTGGAGGCGTTCGAGCGTCCACGTCTCGCACGGCTCGTCCCCCGACACCGAGCGCCGCAGACCGATCACCTCGATGCCGAGCGCTCGTGCGAGGCGTGTGGTCTCGAGCCCGATCGGTCCCATGCCGAGCATGCCGAGCGTGGTGCGCTCGACGTCGTCGATCGGGCGTTGCTGCCACAGGTGCGCAGCCTGGTCGCGGCCGAAGCGGGCGAGATCGCGCCGCAACGCGAGCATCACCATGACCACGTGATGCGCGATGGACGTCGCAGCCGCGCCGGACGAGTTGGTCAGCCGCACGCCACGATCGAGCAGCATCCGGAACACCGGGCTGTCGACGCCTGCGCTCCCCGAGTGCAACCACCGCAGGTTCGTCGCCTCGACGCACACCTTCATGAACGGCGCGCTCGACCTCGGCCACAGGTCCATCGACAAGAACGCGATCTCGATCCGCTCGATGTCCTCGGGCGACACGATCGACCCGGGCGTGAAGCGGATCCGCTCGACGCCGGGCTCGAGCTCGAGCAGGCGGTCGCCGACCGCGTCCCACACCTCGTCCGACACGAAGACCCCGACCATCGCCTCAACGTAGGCGGTTCGTCGCGTGGCGTGCTCGCCCGAGCGCCGGCCGATCAGCGACCGACCGCGACCGATCGGCGAGCGACGGGCGGGTCAGTGCGCGAGCTTGGGGTCGACGCGACACTCGACGTGCCGGTCGGCGCCGACCTCGTAGCAGTGCACGTCGTTCGGGTTGCCGGCGTACACGGTCAGCGGGTCGACCACCCCGGCTCGCGTGTCGGGCCACGAGCACGGCACCTCGATGGTCTCGCCGACGGTCCACGGCGCCGGGCAGGGCTCGCCGTGCAACGACGACACGGCACGCGAGATGTAGTCCGCGGCGCCGTACGCGCCCTGGATCGTGAAGTGCACGCCGTCGCTCGTGAACCACGCGTCGCGAGCGGCGGTGTACGCGTTCCAGTCGAGCAGCGTCACGTCCGGGTAGGCGCCCGACGAGATCTTCTGGCGGATGATGTCGTTCTGGATGCGGAACCCCTCGGCCTGCGAGGTCCCACCCGTCGGGTTCGAGTACGTCGAGCGCTCGCGATAGGTGAGCCAGACGATCTCCTCGGCTCCCTTGGCGCGGGCGGCCGCGACCACCTGGTCGAAGGCGCCGGAGAAGTTGGTGTACCAGTCGTTGTAGCCGGTCATCACCACGAGGGTGTCGAACGAGCCGTCGATGGCACCGATCGCCGTCACCGCGTTCGGGGGCTGGCGGCCCTCGCGGCCACGGCACGACGCGCCCACCAGGCGGCGGCACGATTCGGCGTCGACGACGAAGCTCGACCCGCCGAGCGCGTGCTGCGAGTTGGTGTACCAGCGCACGCCGGCGTGGGTGGAGTCACCCATGAGCACCACCCGCCGGTCCAGGTCGGCGACGGGGGTGTTCGGCGCCGGCGAGCCCGCGGTCGTGTCCATCGGCGAACCGGGGAACCATCCGGTGACGTCGACCACCAGATCGGTGCCGGCGCGCGAGCACGCCTCGACACCCGC
>JAIBBP010000028.1 GCA_019694615.1 Microthrixaceae bacterium
GGCGTCGACTGGATATTCGACCAGCCGGATCGACCCGACATCGTGTTCGAGGCGACGTCCGCGTACGCCCACGTCGCCAACGCACCGCGCTATCGAGACGCCGGCATCCGCGCCGTCGACCTCACCCCCGCGGCGATAGGGCCGTACACGATCCCTGTCGTCAACCTCAGCGAGCACATCGACGAACCCAACGTGAACATGGTGACGTGCGGAGGACAAGCCACCATCCCGATCGTTCACGCGGTATCGCGCGTCGTGCCGGTGCCCTATGCGGAGATCGTGGCGACCGTGGCATCCCGGTCGGCCGGTCCCGGCACTCGGCAGAACATCGACGAGTTCACCCGCACCACCTCCTCGGCAGTCGAGGTGCTCGGGGGCGCAGAACGAGGCAAGGCGATCATCATTCTCAACCCCGCCGAACCGCCGTTGATAATGCGCGACACGATCTTCTGCGAGATCCCCGACGACGCGGATCCCGCCGCGATCGAATCATCGATCGAGGACGTCGTGTCGGGGGTGCAGCAGTACGTCCCCGGGTACCGACTGCGCCAACGCCCGCAGTTCGACACGGCAACGCCGGATCGACCGGCACGGGTCGCCGTGTTCATCGAGGTCGAGGGCGCAGGGGACTACCTCCCGCCGTACTCCGGGAACCTCGACATCATGACGGCCGCGGCCACCAAGGTCGGCGAGGAGATCGCCCAACACCTGACCCCCGCCGAGGTGCCGGCGTGATGCCCACTTCAGCGAAGCCGTTCTCCGACACCCTCGATATCCGGATGACCGACTCGGCGCTGCGAGACGGGTCACATGCGAAAGCCCATCAGTTCACCGAGCAGATGGTGCGCGACATCGTCGGTGGGCTCGACCGCGCCGGAATGCCGGTGATCGAGGTGACCCACGGCGACGGGCTCGGAGGTTCGTCGTTCAACTATGGCTTCAGCCATACGGACGAACGCCTGCTGATCGCCGCGGCGGTGGAGACCGCCGAGCGGGCGCGTATCGCAGCGCTGATGCTGCCGGGCCTCGGAACCAAGGACGACATCGGTGCCGCCGCCGACCTCGGCGTCTCGATCATCCGGATCGCCACACACTGCACCGAGGCCGACATCGCCGAGCAGCACTTCGGCCTGGCCAGGGAGAAGGGCCTGGAGACGGTCGGCTTCCTGATGATGGCGCACTCCCGTCCGCCCGAGGACCTCGCAGCGCAGGCTCGGATCATGGTCGACTCGGGGTGCCAGTGCGTCTACGTGGTCGACTCGGCGGGAGCGATGATCCTGGAGGACGTGTCCGACCGCGTCGCCGCGCTCGTCGCGGAGATCGGTTCCGAAGCCCAGGTCGGTTTCCACGGTCACGAGAACCTGGGGCTCGGCGTGGCCAACTCGGTCTGTGCCGTGCGGGCCGGGGCGACCCAGATCGACGGTTCGACCCGGCGCTTCGGAGCCGGGGCGGGCAACACTCCGTGCGAGGCGTTCGCCGCGGTCTGCGAGAAACTCGGCATCCGCACCGGCATCGACGTGCTCACGCTGTTCGATGTCGCCGAGGACGTCGTGCGCCCGGTGATGGACGGGGAGGCGGCCCTCGACCGCCTCTCGCTGATCATGGGATATGCGGGCGTCTACTCGTCGTTCCTCCGGCACGCGTACCGGGCCGCCGAGCGCTACGGAGTGTCTGGCGCCGACATCTTGTTGGAGTGCGGCGAGCGGCGGCTCGTCGGCGGCCAGGAGGACCAGATCATCGAGATCGCCGTCGGCCTCGCCACCGCCGCCTCCTCCCCCTGATCAGGCGACCTGGCCCGATCCTGCGACCCAAACCGAAATGTGTCGCGAGGCAATCGCGAAACCGCACACCTCGCAACACATTTCGGTCAGGGGGTTCGGTCAGGGGGTTGGGTCAGGGGGTGTTCGGTCAGGGAAGTCCTGGGTCAGGTCGTCGGCTCGCCGGCCATGTCGAGCGCGGCGATCCACGAGAACACCATCGCCGATCCGATCGGCCCGCCGGCGCCGGGATACACGCGTCCGGTAGCCGGGGCCATCGTGTTGCCTGAGGCGTAGAGGCCCTCGATGACCGAGTCGTCGGAGCGGAGCACCCGCGCCCGTGCGTCGGTTCGGACGCCTCCCTTCGTGCCGAGATCAGTGACGACGACCTGCACCGCGTAATAGGGCGGGGCGTCGAGCACACCGAGACACTTGTTGGGTCCGTCGGTGTGCGGCTCGACGACGTTGGCGATCACACGATCCCACGGCGTCTCGCCCCTGTGGAAACGCTCGTCAACGCCGGCCCTGGCGAAGCCGTTGTACTCCTCGACGTTACGAACGAGCGCTTCGGCCGGCACGCCGATCGCAAACGCGAGCTCGTCGAGCGTGTCGGCACGCTTCATCACACCGGCTTCCAGCCAACGATCGACGTCGAACCAGTCCGGAACCTGTGGGTCGACTGGCAGCATCCGAAAGCCGTCACGGTCGACCTGGCGTTGATCGAACACCCAATGCGCCGGGATGTGGTCGACACCGGTCGAGTTGTGCAGCCGCATCAGCTCGTGGCCCGCCCGGTCGTAGGGAAGTCGCTCGTTCATGAACCGCTCGCCGTCGGCGTTCACCCATATGCCGCCCCACACCATCGTGTAGAAGACCGGCCCACCCGTTGGGGTGACGATTCCTGGCGCGAACCAGGCTTCGTCCAACAACGCGGTGTCCGCGCCGATGGCGATGGCCGCGGCCAGCGCGTCCCCGGTGTTCTCGGGAACGCCCATCGTCCACTCGTCGGTGACCGGGGCCTGATACCGCTGCCGCAGCTCGCGGTTGCGCTCGTAGCCACCGGCCGCGAGCAGCACTCCGCGCTCAGCGCGATAGCGGACGGTTTCGCCGTCCCGCTCAGCATCCACGCCGACGACGCGTCCGCCCTCGACGACCAGCCCAACCAGGGCGGTGTTCGTGTACACCGTCGCATTGCCGGTACCCATCACCGCCAGCAACGAGCGAGCCGACAACGCCTGCCCGCCAACCATTACGTCACCCGGCTCGGTTCCCCACCGCTCGGTCCACAGGGGCCGTCGCACGAGCGGTTCGAGCTCACCCAACTCCGCCCGGGCGATGTCGCGGGGGAAGATCGTCCGACCCTGTTTGAGGAACCCGGGTCGGCCTTCGAAGTAGTCGGGGATGCCGCGCCAAACGAACTCGCCGAACGCGTCGTCGTTCTCCAGTTCGGCGATCATGGGCGGCCCGCACTGCAGAAACGCCTCGCGGAGCTCGACGGGTGCGTCGTCGCCGACGATGGCGTCGAGGTACGGCCGGGCTGCGTCGGGAGAATCCTCGATTCCGGCGCGGAGGATCGCGGGGTTACCCGGCAGCCAGATTCCCGCTCCCGAGTAGGCAGTCGTGCCGCCGATCCACGGGGCCTTCTCGATCACCAGGGTTAGGAGACCGCGCTTGGCCGCGGCATATGCCCCGATGAGCCCGCCCCCCGAGCCCACGACGATGACATCGAACTGCTCCTCGGTCATGGTTGCACCTGCAGAGGCCACGACGTCAGGTAGGTCGCCCCGTCGGAGCCGGCTCTCAGCGACGCGTCGGAACCGGCGCCGACCACCGCGAACATGCCTGGCCGTAGTGCTTCGGTCTTGCCATCGAACTCGACGGTCAGCTCACCGCCGAAGACGATGACGAGAAGGTCGTCCCCGGCGGCTACCAGCGCCTCCACCGCACCCGGGTCGAGACGGACGCCGGTGAGTCCGAACTCGGGGTCGAGGCCGGGAATACCGTCGTCGGCGAGGAGGTCGAGGAACTTGATCGGCATCTGAGCATGCTGCCGAAGTGTGCGGATCGGTGTCGAGCGATGTCGAGCGCATGTCCTGACAGGCGGGATGTCGGGGTGAGCCCGGCGGCGAGGTGCGTGAGACCCGACCATGATGGGCGCATGGGAGTTGTTGTCGCCGATCTGCTCGACGGTCAGGACTGGGTTCCGCTCGCGCTGGACCAGCAGAACAACCCCACCTACTTCTGGCATGACGGCCGGCCGCTGACCGAGGCTCCAGTCGACTTCGCGGCGACGTTCGACGGGGCAATGTGGATGACCCGCAAGCCGATCCGCATCTTCAAGTTCAACCGCAACCCCCTTCGCGTCCGACCCCACTTCGTCGTACCGCGCCATCACCACAGCCTCGACGAGATGGTCATCGTGCTCCAGGGCACGTACCGCATCGACCACGGGGACGAGCGCCCCGAGTCGGTCGAGATCGGCCCCGGCGAGTGTTTCATCAGCCGGGCCGGAACGCCGTACACCATGACCGCCGGTGCCGAAGGCGTGACGTACATCGAGACATGGCCGGCTCCGCTCCCGACGTTGCTCACCTACTGGCACGACGAGGGCTGGGTCCACCGCTGAGTCCGAACCCCACCGGGCGGGGTCAAGCTTGCTCGACGAACCTCCACGGCACACCCAGCGCCGTCGCGGGATCGGCGGTCACGACGCCCCCGGCGTCGTGGGCGACTCCGACTCCGCAGGTGGCGAGGTGACGGCGAACCCGATCGAGGTCGACGACCTCCCACACGAGCGAGTGGTACATGTCGGCAGGCCCAACGTCGGCCGTCTCGAAGACGACCGTCGAACCCCCGACCTCGACCGACAGATCCCGATCTCGGTCAACAACCGTTCCGCCGAGCGCGTCGACGAACAGGCGCTCGGCGCGCCGCGGGTCCGACGTGCGGACCACGTGCCCGGCACACCGGACGATGCCGAGCGGGTCTTCTGCTGACGGCTCGGGGAGCGTCCACCCCTCGGCGAGGCGATGGTCGAGCGGGAACGGCATCTCCGGCACGAACTCGTAGCGCAGACCGGCAGACTCCGGCGTGGTGAAGAACAACGGCATCGAGGAGCCGAAGGCCTTCGGCATCGCTTCGGCGATCGCTCCGCGCTGATCGACAACGCTGAACCCGTGCTCGCGCAGCGATTCGAAGAGCGGTGCGATCCCATCGACGTACCACCCGAATCCGTCGAGCACCGGCCGATCCACCGCGGAGTACTGAAGCTCACCGTCGACCCGGTAGCGCCGCGGATCGATGCAGTCGAACAACACATCGGCGATGGGGGTGAAGAGCGAGTAGTCGAGCGACGGCGACAACGTCGACAGCGGTGTGCTCCGCCGACCGAACACCTCGCTGAGGAACCGCTCGGCCGCTCTCAGGTCGGGCACCCGGAGACTCGGGTGGTACATGCGAACCAGGCGATAGTCGGTCATCACGACGTCAATCCCCGCGCAGCTCGCGCTTGAGCACTTTGCCCGACGGATTGCGAGGGAGTGCGTCGAGGAACACCACGTCGGCTGGAACCTTGAACTTGGCCAGTCGAGGCCGGCAGTGGTCGACCAACTCCTCCGCGGTCGGAGCGGTTCCGGGCCGGGCGACGACATGAGCGACCGGCACCTCACCCCACCGCTCGTGGGGGCGGCCGACGACGGCGACCTCCAGCACGTCGGGGTGATCCTCCAGCACTCGCTCCACCTCCGAGCCGGCGATGTTCTCGCCGCCCGAGATGATGAGGTCCTTCAAGCGGTCGACGATGAACAGATAGCCGTCGTCGTCGACGACGCCGACGTCACCGGTGTGGAACCATCCACCGGCGAAGGCTGCCGCCGTTGCGTCGGGGTCTCGCCAGTAGCCGGCAAACACCTTCGGTCCCCTCAGCACGACCTCTCCCCGATCGCCCGGCGGAACCGGAGCGCCGTCGGGATCCCAGATCTGGAGGTCGAGGTAGAGGCACGGTCGACCGACGCTGCCGAGCTTGGAGCGAACCGAGGCTCGATCGAGAAACGTATCGCCCGACACCGTCTCGGTCAGACCGTAGGCGTCGGCGAGCCAAGCGTTGGGGAACGTAGTTTGCAATCGCTCGACGAACGGGATCGGCAGCTGCGCTCCACCGGCGATGATCAGTCGCAGCGACGACATGTCGCGGCTCCCGATGCCCGGTTCGTCCAGTACGGCACGCAGCATCGCCGGCGCCATCCACGTGCAGGTCACGCCCGAACGTTCGATCTCGTCGACGACGGCCGACGGATCGAACTGCCGATGGATGATGGTGGTCGCGCCCACTGAGATCAGCGACGTGGTGATGAGATCGAGTGCGCCGACGTGGTAAAGCGGGCCGCAGGCAAGGCCGACATCGGCCGCGTTTAGACCGAGTTCGGCGACGTGCGCCGCGTTCTTCCACGCGAGGTTGGCGTGCGTGATCATGACACCCTTGGGGCGTCCGGTTGTTCCCGACGTGTACATCAGCCGGTGTACGTCGTCGCCCGATGCGGCTACCCGCTGCACCGGTGCCGAACCCGCGAGCTCGTCGAACGACCTCCACCCGGTCGACGTTGCCGATGGCTCGCGGCCGATAGCGATGCGCTCGAGGCCGAGACCGTCGGTCGCTGCATTGCCGAGATCGATCAGCTCAGCGTCGCACACCAGCGCTGCGGCACCGGAGTGCTCGAGGAGGTAGCGGACCTCCGGCGGAGCGAGACGCCAGTTGATCGGCATCGCGATCGCTCCGAGCGCATTCGCGGCGAACACGGTGAGCAGCATCTCGACGCGGTTGTAGGACAGGAGCCCGACGACGTCGCCGAATCCGACACCTCGTGCGGCGAGGCCTCCCGCTAGGCGAAGGCTCTGATCGAGCGCCCCGGCGTACGTCAGAGCTCGCTCGCCCGTGACGGCGAAGCGAGCGTCGGGAGTGCGCGCCGCATGGTGCTCCAGGACTGAAACCCAGTTCAGGTCGTGCTGTTCGTTCGACCGACTTTCCACTCGTGCTCCCCCGTCATCCCGCTGGTTGCAACAACCGCCTCGCGAACCCCGCCGGCTGGTCGACCCAAACGGTACGGTCGCCGCGTGGCGTCGGGGGACGAGATCGAGCGAGTCGGGTGGACAACGACCACCCAGCGGGACGCTGCGACGGGACAGCGGGACGCTGCGACGGGACAGCGGGACGATCTGATCGAGATGTACCGGCGAATGCTGGTTATCCGCGGCTTCGAGGAGCGAGTCGCAGCGTTGTACCGCGACGGCGAGGTGCCGGGTTTCGTGCACCTGTCGACGGGCCAGGAGGCCTCGGCGGTCGGGGCGTGCTGGCCGCTCGGCGACTCCGACGTGATCACGTCTACCCATCGCGGCCACGGCCACTGCCTGGCCAAGGGTCTGGACCCACTGGGGATGTTCGCCGAGCTGATGGCTCGGGATACGGGAACCAATCGGGGTCGCGGCGGGTCGATGCACATCGCCGACCCGACGCTCGGAATCTTCGGAGCGAACGGCATCGTGGGTGCCGGAATCCCCATCGCGGCCGGCGCTGCTACCGCGCACCGTCTCCGGAACAACGGCGCGATCGCCGTCGCGTTCTTCGGTGACGGCGCGGTCCCCCAGGGAGCGTTCCACGAGGCGGTGAACCTGGCCGCTGTGTGGGACCTTGCAGTGGTGTTCTGGTGCGAGAACAACGGGTACGCCGAGTTCTCTCCAGCGGCCACTCAGCATGCGGTCGGATTGGAGCAGCGCATCGCCGGCTACGGATTGGAGTACCTGGCGGTGGACGGCAACGACGTCGGGGCGTGCGCCGACACGATGACGAGGGCGGCAGCGATGGCACGGGCCGGTCGACCGACGTTCGTGGAGGCGACGACGTACCGCTGGCGTGGCCACTACGAGGGTGACCCGCAGCGCTACCGGACCACCGACGAGCTCGACGACTGGCAGCAACGCGACCCGATCGTCGCGCACGAAAGGCGCTTGAGCGCCGCCGGAGTGACCAACCGGGCGCTCGCCGAGCTTCGGGCAGAAGTGGACCGGGATCTCGACGAAGCGCTGGAGAACGCTCGCTCTGCTCCGAAGCCCGACGTCACGACCTTGCACCACTTCGTCGTCCGCGACCGGCCGACCATTCCCGAGCCGCCATCGCTTCCGGCGGATGCTCCCGTCTTCCGCATGATGGACGCCGTTCACGCCGCCTTGGAGGCCGAGCTGGAGGACGATGCGTCGGTGTTCATCGCCGGCATCGACGTCGGCGAGGGCGGCAACGTGTTCGGCCTGACCCGTGGGCTCCGCGACCGGTTCGGCGACCGCGTTCGCGACACCCCGATCTCGGAGACGGCGATCGTCGGACTCGGGGTCGGCGCGGCGATGGCCGGCCTACGCCCCGTGGTCGAGGTGATGTACCTCGACTTCGTCGGCGTCTGCTTCGACCAACTCCTCAACCAGGCGGCCAAGCTCCCGTACATGACCGGCGGAAACGCACTGATGGGCCTCACCGTTCGCACCCAGTTCGGGGCCGGTCGATCCTCGGGCAGTCAGCACTCTCAGAGCCTGGAAGCCCTGCTCGCCCACATTCCGGGGCTCACGGTGGTCATGCCCAGCACCCCCGCGGACGCGTACGGCCTGCTCCGCGCCGCGATCCGCGACCCGAATCCGGTGGTCTTCATCGAGAACCGGCTGACCTACGGCCTCAAGGGTCCACGCCCTCCACGCGAGCACGTGCTGCCCGTCGGCCGCTCGGCGATCGTTCGACCCGGGACCGATGTCACGGTGGTGTCGGTATCGCGGATGGTGCACGACGCGCTGGCCGCCGCCGAGGAGGTCGCCGCACATGGCATCTCCGTCGAGGTGATCGACCTACGAACCGTGGCCCCACTCGACCTCGACCCGGTACTCGACTCGGTGCGACGGACGAGCAGGCTGCTCATCGCCCACGAGGCGGTCGTGCCATTCGGCATCGGTGCCGAGATCGCGGCGCGAGTCGCCGCCGAGGCTTTCTGGTCGCTCGATGCTCCGATCGAGCGTGTGGGTGCTGCGCCGACGCCTGCGCCCTACTCCCCCGAACTGGAACGGGCCTGGCTGCCGGGTCGATCCGACATCGCCGACGCGCTCCGCCGGTTGGCAGCCGTCTGACCGGCTGGTCCCGCCTCGTGGGCTCACCGGCCCGACGGCGGTTCCACGACCGAGACGACCGGTCTACGTTGCCTCCATGGGCGACGCAGAGGACAACGCGGTCGACGTCGAGGTGCTGGTGATCGGCGCCGGAGTCACCGGCCTCTACCAGCTGTACCGGGCGCGGGAGGACGGGTTCTCGACCGTTCTGCTGGAGGCCGGCGACGGCGTGGGCGGCACCTGGTACTGGAACCGCTACCCCGAGGCCCGGTTCGACTCGGAGAGCTACACGTACGCATACGTGTTCTCCAAGGAGTTGTTCAACGAGTGGGAGTGGTCGGAGCTGTTCGCCGGCCAGCCCGAGATCGAGCGGTACTTCCAACGGTTCGTCGAGATGTTCGACCTGGCCCCACTCATCCGCTTCGGAACAAAGGTGACCTCCGTCGAGTGGTGCGCGGAGGACTCGACGTGGACGGTGAGTGCCGCCGACGGTCGGCGGTGGCGGGCACGCTTCGTGGTCGCCGCCACAGGGATGCTGTCGGCTCCGTACTTCCCCGACGTCGTCGGTCGTGACGACTTCACCGGGGCTTCCCACCACACCGGCCTGTGGCCTGCCGAGGGTGTCGACGTGACAGGGAAGCGGGTCGCGGTGATCGGCACCGGATCGAGCGGCGTGCAGGTCATCCCGCCGATCGCGGCAGAGGCGGCCGAGCTGGTCGTGTACCAACGGACCCCCAACTGGTGTACGCCGCTCAACAACCAGGCCCTCTCCGCGGAGCGACAGCAGGAGCTCCGCGACGACTTCGAGCACATCCGCCAGACGCTCAACACATCGGCCACAGGGTTCATGGTCCCGCCGCCCGAGCGCCTGTCGTCGGAGGACTCCCCGGAGGAGCGCCAGGCCTTCTACGAGACCATGTGGAACAGCCCTGGGTTTGCCAAGCTGCTCAGCAACTACAAGGACCTGCTCAGCGACGCGACGATCAACCGGGAGTGGTGTGACTTCATCGCTGCGAAGGTACGGGCGATCGTGGCCGATCCGGCAACCGCCGATCGGCTCATCCCTACCGACCATCGCTACGGCGAGAAGCGGCCGCCGTTCGTCACTGGCTACTACGAGGTCTTCAACGAGCCGAACGTGTCACTCGTGTCCCTGGAGGAGACACCGATCACCGCCATCACCGCGACCGGCATCGAGACCACCGATGGTCACCGCGAGTTCGACGTGATCGTGTGGGCGACGGGTTTCGACTACGGCACGGGACAGCTCCGCCGCCTCGGCGTGCGCGGCGTCGACGGCGTGCGGCTCGAAGATCACTGGGCCGACGGCCCGTTGACCCACCTCGGCGTGCAGTCGAGCGGGTTCCCCAACTTCTTCTTTCCCGGTGGCCCACACGGGGCGAGCGCCAACGTGCCCCGGTACAACACCGATCAGGCCGACTACATCGCGGACCTGTTGGTGGCGATGCGCGAGCAGGGTCTCGATGTCGTCGAGGTGCCGTCAGACCTCGAAGCATCGTTCACCGCCATGATCGACCAGTTGTCGCGACACGTGCCGTTCACCAAGATCAGCTACTTCTTCGGGTCCAACATCCCCGGCAAACCGGTCAAGAACCTGTTGAATCCCGGCGGACGACCGATGCTCTTCACCTTCATCGACGACCTCCGCAACGAGGGCTACGCGTCGTTGAAGCTGTCGTCCTCGAAGGATGCAGAATCGTGAGCAGGCGCCTCCTGGAAGGTCGCACCGCGGTGATCACCGGCGGCGCGTCGGGAATGGGGCGGGCGTCGTCGGTGCGCTTCGCGCAGGAGGGCGCTCACGTCGTGATCGTCGACCGCGACGTGGCCGCGACAGAGGAGACCGTCGCGGAGATCCGCAGCGCGGGGGGGTCCGTCGAGCAACACGTGCTCGACCTGTCGGACCAGCTGGCGCTCGCACCGTGGGTGGAGAGGTTCGGACACGACACGGTCGACGTGCTGTTCTGCCACGCCGGTGTGCCGGGGCCTCCCGGCTGGAAGTTCGACGCTGAGGCATGGAACGAGACGATGGTGGTCAACGTGTGGGCACCAATGGAGCTGACCCGACTGTTGCTTCCCCGCCTTCGCCGTTCTGCCTCGGCGTCGTGCATCTACACGGCGTCCACGTCGGGCCTCCGAGCCGTTCCCGGACTGCTGACCTACGCCGCCAGCAAGTCGGCCCTTGTCGGGTTCGTGCGGTCTCTGGCTGTCCAACTTGCCCCCGAGGGCATCAGGGCGAACGCCATCTGTCCGGGGGCGACCGACACGCCCGCGCTTCGCCGCGACATCGAGGACGGCACCGTTCGCGCGTCGTTGGAGGCCATCGCCGAGCACATCCCGATGCGCCGCCTCGGGAGCACCGACGACGTGGCTGGCGTCGCCCTGTTCCTGGCGTCCGACGCGTCGTCGTACCTGACCGGCCTGGCGTTGCCCATCGACGGCGGTGCGACCGCATGAGCGGCGAGAGAACAGCATGAGCGGCGAGAGAACAGCATGAGCGGCAGGGCGTTACGCGACGAGCCGAGGGTTGACCCCCGCCTGTTGGCTGCGGTCGAACCGTTCGGCCTCGCCGACCCGCTGCCACCGTCATCGATCGACGCGAGCACTCCGCTCGACGTCATCCGCAAGGTGCTCGCCAGACTCGAAGGTGGTGCGGCGCACGCGACGAAGATCGCGACGGCCGGGCTCGAACCCATCGACGGGGTCGAGCGGTCGACCGAGGAGATCCCCGGTCGTGCGGGCCCGGTAACGGTGTTCGTCCACCGCCCCGCAGCGGGACCCGGCGAGCTTCCGGGCGTGCTGCACCTTCACGGCGGCGGCGGCGTGATGCTGTCCGCCACCGATGAGCACTACGTCCGGTGGCGCGACGAACTCGCGTTGCTCGGTCTCGTCGTGGTGGGAGTCGAGTTCCGCAACGGCGCCGGCCGCCTCGGTACCCATCCGTTCCCAGCCGGGCTCGACGACTGCGCGTCCGCCCTGGAGTGGATGCACTCGAACCGCACCGGCCTGAGGGTGGGTTCGCTCGTCGTCTCAGGCGAGTCCGGCGGAGGGAATCTCGCTCTCGCGACCGCGCTCCGCGCTCGGCGCGACGGCAGACTCAACGCGATCGACGGCGTGTACGCGATGTGTCCGTACATTTCCAACGCCTACGCCAGCCCCCCCGCCGAGCTCCCATCGCTGATCGAGAACGACGGCTACCTCGTCTCCGTCGCCCTGCTCGGCGCGATGGCCAGGGCGTACGCTCCCGAACCCGAGGACGCTCACGATCCGCTCGCCTGGCCGTACTACGCGACAGCCGATGACGTCGCTGGCCTGCCTCCACACGTGATCTCGGTCAACCAGCTCGACCCGCTTCGGGACGAGGGACTCGCGTACTACCGGCTCCTCGTCGACGCAGGGGTGACGGCACGGGCTCGCGTCGTCGAGGCCACCTTGCACGCAGCGGAGAACAACTACTTCGCCGTCGTACCCGACATCGCCAGGGCGACCCTGGTCGACATCGCCGACTTCGCCCGATCACTCCACTCGGAGGGGGACACATGAGCATCGCCGACAACCGAACCGACCGTCCGGCCAACAACCACGCAGGCACGGGCATCCTCGACACGCCGTACCCCGTGACCGACGAGCAGGTTCGCAGCCTTCACGAGGACAGCTGGGCGTCGCTGCCCGGGCTACTGGACGCCGACACGGCGGCGCAGCTTCGCGATGCGCTCCTCGCCGCCGAGCCCCGCACGACGATCAGCGGACCGACAAAACCGGCTGCCGATCCCAACGCACTCCTGAGCCATGAGGGGGTGGCCTGGCGCGACCCATTCGTGCGTGGCATAGCGACGTCCAAGCGACTGTCGAGCGCCGTCGTCGCGCTCCTTCGCCAGACGGACGCTCTGTTCTGCCAGGACATCAGTTTCTTCAAGCCGGAGGGTGCCAACCCGATCGACTATCACCAGGACTATTCGTACTGGCCGTTCGATCGGAAGGGTTGTGTGACCCTGTGGATCGCGCTCGTCGACCTGACCCCTGAGATGGGTCCGCTGCGCTATCTCAAGGGCTCACACCTCGAGGGCCCACTCGGCCTGATCGAACCGACCGACATTCGTGAGCGCTACCCGCACCTCCGCGACAGCGAGGTCGTCGGTGGCAAGGCAATGGCTGCCGGTGACGCCCAAGCGCACTGGGAACTCACCCTGCACGGGTCGGCCCGCAACAAAGGCCCGGGTCGACGCGAGGCGGTCGCGTTCCGCTACATCCGCAGCGACACGATCTACATCGGTCTGACCCACCCCCACTACGACCAGTTCGGACTTGAGCCGGGTCAGAAGTTCATCGACAACGAGAACTTCCCCCGCGTCGACGCCAACGGCCTGGTCGAGCGGTAGTCAGTCGGGAAACCGCGACTCGCGGGAACGCAGTACGGCACACAACGCCTCGTTGTACGGCGTCGCGATTCCCATCTCCGCTCCCAACTCCACAACCTGACCGTTGATGACGTCGATCTCCGAGCGTCGCTTCGCGAGGTGGTCGAGACGCATCGACGGGCTCGCATCGGGAATGGTCGAGGCGAACGTCGACACGTAGTCGACAGGGTCGTCGAAGGAGAACTCGACGCCTCGTTCGCGACCGATGCCGTAGGCCTCCAGCATGCATCCGACCGCGACGCCCCACGTCTCGGGATTGGCGTGCACCTCGCCGATCGTCATGTCGAACGCAGCGGTTGGGGCGCTGAACGCCACGTTGCACACGAATTTCTCCCACACCATCCGGTCGATGTCGCCGAACGTTGTGACGTTGAACCCGGCGTCTCGCCAACAGGCCTCGATCGCCCGGACCCGGTCACTGATGCCGCCGACCATGTCGCCGATGCGGATCATGCGCATGCCGTTGTGATGAACGCTGCCCGGTTCGGGAATCGACGAGCCGAAGCCCTCGGCGATGCCAATGACGATCTGTGCGGGGTCGATCCGACGGGCGGCGCGCTCGCCGGCACCGAGGCCGTTCTGGAACGGCATGACGACGTCACCATCGCGCGCCAGGGGCGCAATCTCGGCTAGCACATCGTCGACGTCCTGCGCCTTGGTGGCGACGACCCACAGATCACACGGCCCGGCGGCTGACGGTGCGGTGCCGGTGCCGATGCCGGTGACGACCCGGTCCCCGCTGGCTCCGGTCACTCGCAGGCCCCGCGCGGCGATCGCGTCGATGTGGGCCTGCCACCGGTCGATCGCCCACACCTCATTGCCGGCATCCGCGAGGAGTCCCGCATAGACCGCTCCCATCGCGCCGGTCCCGACGATCCCGATCTTCATCGCACTCCCGTCTCGCAGCCGCCCCCAGTTCGGGGTCCATCCGACCGTAGTGACGGTACGGCGCCGCCCCGTCGTCATGTCCCGGTCAGTGGGTCGGCACGGGGCGGGGAATCGTCCCCATCGGCGAGGATGTGCGGCGTGTGGAGCGAGGCCGACATCGGCGATCTGGACGGTCGCGTCGCCGTCGTGACCGGTGCCAACTCGGGCATCGGGTTGGAGACGACTCGAGCGCTGGCGAAGCACGGGGCGACCGTGGTGATGGCGGTCCGGAGCCCAGAACGCGGCGAGTCGGCCGCTGCCGACATCGCGGCAACCGTGCCCGGCGCCCGACTGGAGTTGCAGCGGCTCGACCTGGCATCGCTGGAGTCGGTTGCCGACGCAGCGTCAGCGATCCGCGACCGCTACGAGCACATCGACCTCCTCGTGAACAACGCAGGAGTGATGTACACCGACCGCGAGCTGACGCCCGACGGGTTCGAGTTGCAGTTCGGCACCAACCACCTCGGGCATTTCGCCTTCACGCTCCGGCTGCTCGACCGACTCATCGCTACCGGGGACTCGCGGGTGGTGACCGTCGGGAGCCTGGGTCATTGGTTCCCGTTCGCGTTCGACCTCGACGACCTCAGCGCCAGGAAGCGCTACAACCGGTTTGCCGCCTACTCCCGCTCGAAGCTTGCCAACCTCATGTTCGCGTTCGAACTCCAGGAGCGACTCGCTGCGCTCGGGGAGGGCACCTTCTCGGTGGCGGCCCATCCCGGTGGCTCCGACACCGAGCTGGCCAACCACGTCCCGGGGATGGGTTTCATGCGCAAGCGCATGTCATTCCTCGCCCAGTCGGCGGCGATGGGGGCGCTGCCAACGTTGCGAGCGGCTACCGATCCGTCCGTCGTCGGCGGCCAGTACGTCGGACCCGATCGCTTCCTGCAGACCCGAGGCAACCCGATCATCGTCGGGTCCAGCCGTCGCTCCCGGGACCGCTCGTTGCGACAGCGCTTGTGGCAAGTCTCCGAGGAGGCGACCGGTGTGAGGTTCGATGGCGTCGTCGCTGGAGTCTGAGCTCTCGGTTTGGGAGGCGATGTCGACAGCCCGCGCCATCCGCAGGTTCAACGGCGAACGGGTCGACGACGCCACGCTCCATCGCTGTTTGGAGGCGGCGACATGGGCCCCGTCAGGTGGCAACTGGCAGTCCTGGCGCTTCGTCGTGCTGCGCTCACCGGAGGTTCGAGCGGCGGTCGCCAAGGCGGCGGCGATCTCGCTGTCGGTGATCGAGCCGCTCTACTCGATGACCCGACCGTCGCCCGACGACGACTCCCGAGCGGCTCGCTCCCACCGTGCCACCTACGAACTGCACGACCGGGCCGGCGACCTGACCTCGGTTCTCTTCACGACCCGCAACTACGACAGCGCCTCAGAACTGCTGCTCGGTGGGTCGGTCTACCCGGCGCTGCAGAACTTCCTGCTCGCCGCACGGGCCCAGGGCCTCGGCGCCTGCCCCACGAGTTGGGCGAGCTATGGCGAGTCACTGATACGCGAGGCCGTCGGTGTTCCCGCAGACTGGCTGCTCGCCGGCCACGTCGTCGTCGGCTGGCCTCGCGGCCACCACGGCCCGCTTCGCCGACGCCCCGTGGAGCAGGTCACGTCAATCGACCACTGGGACACCGCATGGGAGAGATGGACGTCTTAGCTCTCGACGCGCTGGGCGTCGAGGCGTGCGATCAGCTCGTCGGAGCGCTCGGCATCGAACTCGCCCGATCGCTCGCGCAGGCCGCGGAGTAGTTCGACGATGTCCTCGCGTTCACCGGCTGCGAGCGCGAGCGGGCGGAACACCTCGTCGTTGAGTTGCACGGTCGCGGCGTCAGCGACCTTGCGGCCCCGAGCGGTGATCTCGGCGAGCGTCGTGCGAGCGTCGGTGGCGTGGGCAACCCGCCGCACCAGGCCGTCGTCCACGAGGCGGTCGATCAGCCCGGTCACCGTCGCCGGCGGGATCCGGAGCACTTCGCTGATCCAGCTGAGCGCCAACGACGATTCCGGCTCGACGGCCACCCACGACAGGACCTCGTAACGGGCAAACGTAAGGCCATGCGCCTTCATCACGTCGTGCACCTGCTGCATCAGCATCTGTTGGGCCCGCAGGACTGCGGTGAACACGGCGTTGCCCGATGCGGAGTCGGCATCCCACCGCTCCAGCCAGACGCGCCGTGACGCCTCGACGACGTCGTAGGGAGATGGCCGCATCGGCATGGCAGGAGCCTACGGAGTCGTGGCGCCGGCGTTTCGGACCGTCATGATCTCGGCCATCCGGGCAACCGGGATGCCGACCGACGTACCCCCGTCCACCGGCAACACCAGACCGGTCACCTGTGCGGCCCGATCGCTCGCCAGGAACAACGCCGCCTGAGCCGCGTCCGCGGGCGTGCCCGCTGTCGGAAGCGGCTGCGTCATCTCGATCGTTCGCGTCATGTCGAACTGGGCGTTGATGGCCGTGGCGATGTTTGCCGGTGCGACGGCGTTGACACGAATCCGGTGCTCGGCGAGTTCCAACGCCAGACAGCGGGTGAAGTGGACGACCCCGGCCTTGGCGACGCGATACGACATCACGCCGGCGCCGGGTGTGATGCCCGCCAACGACGCCGTGTTGACGATCGCTCCCCCGGTGCCCTGGGCGACCATCTGACGGGCTGCGGCCTGGCTACCGAGCATCGCTCCGAGCAATGACACGGAAACGACCTGCTCGAAGTCGGCGAGTGTGTCCTTGAGAAATCGGCGCGGCACGCCGGACACGCCGGCGTTGTTGTACATCACGTCGACCGCCCCGAACCGAGCGACCGCGTGGTCGATCAGCGCGTCGATCGATGCCCGATTGCCCACGTCGGTGCGGCAGAACGACGCCGCGCCGCCGAGAAGCGAAACCAGTTCTCGGCCGGAGTCCTCGTCGAGATCGGCGATCACGACATTGGCACCCTCGGCGACGAACAACTCGACGGCAGCTCGCCCGATCCCGTTGGCACCGCCGGTGACGATCGCGGCCTTGCCTGCCAGTTCTCCGCTGGCGTGCTCGTTCACGCGGCACCGAACTCGAGGTGGAGTTGCGACAGCCCGCGCAGCATGTAGGTCGGCACGTAGCGGAACTTCCGATCACCCGCCGGGCCGTGGTGTTCCTCGGAGATGGCGATATCGACGAGGCGCTGAAGCATCTTCTCCACGGTGATCCGCCCCTCGGCGCGGGCCAGCGCCGCACCGATGCAGAAGTGAATGCCGTGTCCGAACGCCACGTGCTCTCGAGCGTCGTCGCGGTCGGGGCGGAACTCGTTTGGACATTCGAACTTCCGGTCGTCGCGGTTGGCGGCACCGTTGAGGAGCATCAGCGTGGACCCTGCGGGGATCGTGACCCCACCGATCGCCGTCGTGCGTTTGGCCAACCGGAAGTCACCTTTGATGGGGCTTTCGAAGCGCAGAGCCTCCTCGACGAATGCCGACACCATCTCGGGGTTGGCTCGCAGTTGCCGTTGAAGGTCCTGATCCTCAGCGAGCTTCTGCAGCGAAAAGGTCAGCAACCGCACGGTGGTCTCCTGTCCCGCAGCAAACAGGTTCGACGCGAGCAGCATCACGTCCTCGACGGTCGGCGTTGAGCCATCGGAGAAGGTGGCGAGCGCGATGCGGGTCAACACATCGTCCCGAGGCTCGGCGCGCCGGTCGGTGATGTAGGCACGGAACGTGTCGTAGAGGAACTCGAGTGGCGAGTGGTCGACACCGGCCTTCCCGCTGGTCGACGGAGCCGCGAGCTGTTCACGGAACCGTGTCCGGTCCTCCTCGGGAACCCCGAGGAGGTCCGCGATCACCAGGAGTGCCATCGGTGACGCGAACTGATCAACGAATTCGACGGTACCGTCGCCGACAAACGAGTCGATGAGCTGATCCGCGATCAGCCACATGGCTTCCTCGTTCTCCTGCAACCGGCGCGGCGTGAAGAGGCGCATCAGCAGCCCGCGGTGCTCGGTGTGGCGGGGCGGGTCGAACGACGGGAGTTGGTCGGTGAACGGGAGCGCACCGCGGTGCTCCTCGATGATCCCACTCATGTCGTCTCCCTCCAGCGGAACCGGGAACGACGCGAACGGCCCGATGACCGAGTTGACCGACGAGAACGTCGCCGGATCGCGGTAGACGGCGTGCACCTCGTCGTATCCGGTGACCATGAACACCCCGTGGTGCGGCTCCCGGAACACCGGGCCCGCCTCACGAAGCGCGTCCCAATAGGCGTACGGATCGCGGATGAGCTTGCCGGATCGGAAGTAGTCCTCGTCGAGGAGGTCGGTTGGCTGCACCTGGGTGTCGGTCATCGTTCGTCCTGTTCGTCGGAGTCGGAGTCGGAGTCGGTGTTCGGGTGGGAGTCGGGTCGAAGAGCGTGGCGGGCCGCGCGGTAGGCGAAGACCATCGAGTTGGCGATGCTTGCCCCGGCGCCGAGGTAGTGGCGACCGACCACCGTCGCCGTGATGTTGCCGGTGGCGTACAGCCCGCCGACCGGGCGGCCGTCGACACCCAGCACTTGCGCGTCAGCGTCGGTGACGAGGCCTCCGCACGTGCCGATGTCGGACGGCACGACCTCGACGGCGTAGTAGGGCGGCCGCGACAGCGGCCCGATCGACGGATTCGGGCGATGTCCGGGATCGCCCATCGCCCGGTTGTACGCCGACTCGCCACGCCCGTAGGCGGGGTCAGCGCCGTGCGCGGCGTTCCGGTTGAACTGCTCGATCTCCGCCGACAGCCCCGCGGCGTCGATGCCGCACTCCCCGGCGAGCGCCGAGATGGTGTCGGCACGTTTGAGGGTGCCGCTCTCGATGAGACCCTTGGGCAGTTTGCCGGGGCGGGACAGGCCGTGGGAGTAGCGGCGTCGGTAGCCGTCGTCGAACACCAACCAACACGGCACGGCGCGGGCGGTCTCGTCGCGGGCGTACATCGCTCGGCCGATCTCCATGTAGGAGTTGGCCTCGTTGACGAATCGACGTCCGTTGGAGTCGACGAAGATCGCGCCAGGACGGAAACGGGCGTCGACCAACGTGGTGTGCCCGAACTTGCCGCCTCTGGGCGTTGGGAGCCACCACGCCTCGTCCATGAGGTCGGTCTGTGCCCCGAGATCGATGGCGGACTGCAAGGCGTCCCCGGTGTCGCCGGGGTTGGCGATCGACCACTTCGGCGGCGTCCGGCCAGGCGGTGCGAAACGCGCCCGCATCTCGGCGTTGTGGGAGAACCCTCCCGCCGCGAGCAGGACCCCGCGCCGCGCCCGGATCCGAACCGGTCGGCCTTCGTGTGAGGCCTCGACGCCGACGACCACACCACCGTCGGTGACGAGGCCTGTCGCCGGGCTCTCGGTCCATACCGGAACGCCCCGCTCCGCGGCCACCGCGAGCATCCGGCCGATGAGCGCCGCTCCGTTGGTCAGCAGCTTCCGCCGAAGCGCCTTCGCCAGCCACGTTCGCAGCATCACGCGGGTCGCCGTCGCGAAGGCGGTCGGCGTGCGGTTCCAGTTGGCGAGCGTCCGCACCTCGTTCGTCTTCACGGCGAGGCCGACACCCGCGGCAAGGCCCGGTTGCAGCCTCGGCAGCAGGTCGCCGAGCTGGCGACCGTCCCAGGGCCGAGGCTCCAACGAACGACCGCGGGCCAAGCCACCCACCTCGTCGGAGTAGTAGTCGCTGTACCCGTCGCACCGTTCGAACTCGATGCCGAGTCGCTGAAGGAACGTGACCATCTCCGGGCCGGACGTGAGAAACGCGTCCCGCCGTTCGGGAGACGAGCACGGACCGACGTCGCCGACCACAGCGTCGAAGTGCGCCAGCGCAGCGTCGTAGGAGTCGGAGATGCCGTCGGCCGCGAGGAGCGGGTTCACCGGAACCCACACGACGCCACCCGACATCGCCGTCGATCCGCCGATCAGGTCGCGCTTCTCCAGCACGATCGCCGACGCCCCGGCATCGGCCGCGGCCAACGCCGCGACCATGCCGCCGCCGCCCGACCCGACGATCACGAGGTCGACCTCGTGGTCCCACGATTGCGGCTCGCTCATCGGTGCCGCATTCGTTCGGACAGGCCGTCGAGCGAGCCGGCGATGACGCCGTTCGCCTCCAGCTTGTCGATCTCGGCCATCGACAGCCCCAGCTCGGTGAGGAGTTCGGCGTTGTGTTCCCCCAGCAGCGGCGCGTGGCGTCGGTGGCGCGGGCCCTCGATCCCCTCGATGCGAAACGGGAGTGTGCTGTAGCGGGCCGTGCCCATCACGGGGTGATCGACGCGCTCGAAGAACGAACGCTCCTGAAGCGGTGGTAGATCGACCTGCCGGTGCGGTTGTTGGACGACTGCCACCGGAACCCCGGCAGCGGCCAGTTGTTCGGCAACATCGCTGACGCTGCGCGACGAACACCACTCGCCCAACATGGCGTCGATCTCGTCCTGGGCGACGCGACGGCCGGCAGCGGTCGACATCGACGGGTCGGCGGCCCAGTTCGGCGACCCCATCGCCTGGCGGAGCGACGCCCACTGCTCGTCGGTGGTTACCGCGATCGCCACCCGCGCCGGCTCACGGTCGAACTCGTCGAGCCCAGCGCACTGGTACAGGTTCTGAGGTGCGCCGACCGGACCGCGATTGCCGTCGCGTTCCAGCCGGATTCCCGACGCGGCGAACTCCACGACCTGCTCGCGAGTGATGCTGAGGGCTGCATCGATCATCGCCGCCTCGACGTGACACCCCGAACCGGTCCCGTCGCGGTGGGCCAACGCCAGCATCAGGCCCAGCGCCGCGTGCACTCCGGCGTTGGAGTCGCCGACGCAGTACGGCTCGACGGGATGCTGATCGGCGTGGCCGGTGAGCCACGTGAGTCCCGATGCGTCCTCGATGACGAACGCGAACGCCGGCTGGTCACGCCACGGTCCGTCGAGGCCGAATCCCGGCATCCGCACCACGATCAGGTCGTCGCGGAGCTCGCGCAGCGCATCGCCCGACAAGCCGAGCGAGTCGAGCACCCGTGGCGTGTAGTTCTCGATGACGACGTCGCACGTGGCGATGAAACGGCGGAGGAGGTCGAGTCCCTCCGGCGTCGTGAAGTCGAGGGTCAGACCTTTCTTGTTGGTGTTGATGGCCGCATAGATCGGCCCCTGTTCCCAGTACTGCTCGGTGGTCGCCGGGCGACCGCCGACGAGCCTCGCGCCGTCAGGTCTCCGAGCCGATTCCAGGTGGATGACCTCGGCCCCGAGCATCGCCAGCATGTGGCTCGCAGAGGGTCCTGCCCAGTATGCGGTCATGTCGAGAACTCGCAAGCCGCTGAACGGCAACGCACCCGGTGACTCTCCCGCTCGAGACCCCGGCGCGCCGAAATCCGTGCCCGTCGAACCTTCGGGCCCGGGAGTGAACCTCAACGGAGACCGGATGACCACCCGGTCGTCCTCGGCCGAGTAGTTCCCGCGCTCGATGAAGTGCTGGGCGTCGGTGGCGGACTCGCCGTCGATGATCGGAGCGTTGGGGATGCGAAAGGCGGTGGCCAGCTCGAGGACGTCCGCCGAGTCGAGCTCGCCGACCCACTCGTCGATGGCACCGGCGAGGCTGCTCCGGTCGGTGAACAACGACGCGTCCTCGGCCCATTCGGGATGCCCGGCCATGACGCAGAAGTCGAGCCACTGCTGGCCGGTGCCGACGCCGAGCCCGACGAGCGCGTCACGAGCCGCTGCCACTCCGGGAACGGTCAACGCGCGCTGTTTGCGCATGGGTCGACCGAACGAGTCGTGATAGGTGACCGGGTAGTAGGTGAGGCACATCGCCTGCACTTCGAGCATCGACACGTCGACCAGCCGCCCGCCTCCGATTCGCAACGCCGCGAGGAGACCGACTGTCGCGTAGGCGCCGGACAACCACTCCCCCACCTGTCCACCGACGTGAACCGGGGGGCGGTCGGGACGTCCGCGCCCGAGTCCGATCACTCCGCCCGACCAGGCCTGCAACGTGAACTCGGTCGACGGTCGATCGCTCCAGCTCGTGCCCAGTCCGAAGGGGGTGATTGCAAGCACCGTGAGGTGCGGATACTCGGCCCGAATCGTGGCGGGATCCAGCCGCCCACCCGGCGACCACACGCACACCCGCGCCGCCTCCAGCACCTCGCCGAGCATGTCGGCCGACTCGACCACCTGTCCTGTCTCCAGTTGCTCGAACAGTGCGCCAGACGCGGCACCCGACGCCGTCCACGTCCGGAGCGGGTGACCGCCGTCGGGCTCAACTCGTGTGACCGCGGCCCCGGCGTCGGAGAGCAGCCGGCAGCTGTACGCACCGGCGATCCACGTCGACAGGTCGACAACGCCGAGGCCGGCGAGCGGCTGAACGTCCAACGGGCCGTTACCCACTACTCGGGCCGCTCGCGACCCGACTTGCTGAGGCGCCACTCCGGTGGGAACCGGTTGTCGTTGCCCTTGACGGCGTTGTTGAGGCCGGCGGCCATCGTCTCGCGGTCCAACCCCACACCGGGCCGCTCTGCATCGGGCTTGAGCGGCCCGCGCATCGATTCGAGCCAGCCACTCATCAGGCTGCCCATGTGCTCACCCTGATACTGCTTCATGATCTCGAAGAACACCTTCTGAGCGAACACCGTGTCGGTCGACATGTTGTTGGCACAGGCCATCGCGTACTTCGCCGTCTCCGCCTCCAGCTGGTCACGGGGCACGACGCTGTTGACGAACGCCAGGTCCGCCATCTCCTGTGCGGTGAACGGTCGGCCGGTGAACACCATCTCCTGGAACTTCCGCAGGCCCATGGTGGTCGCCCACTGCCACATCCTGGGCGCGTACCCGACGTAACGGAACGCCGGGTGCCCGAACAGCGCGTCGTCCGACGACACAACCAGATCCGCGTCGGCTGCCTGGTAGAAGTGCCAGCCGTAGCAGTAGCCCTTCACCTCGAGGATGCTGATCTTCTTGAAGTCGGCGAGGCTGCGACAGCCGGCGCGGGGGTCCGCGTACCACTGCACCAGCGACGCGCCGTTGCGGTAGTTGCGCGGCGGCGGCAGCGTAACGTCGTCGTCGTCGCTCAGCCCGAACTCCTCGCGAAGCGCTGCGTCGCCCTCACGTTTCGCCATCAGCTCGTCGAGATCGGCACCGGATCCGAAGTCGTCGCCCTCGCCGCGGACGACGAGCACTTTGACGTCGTCGTCGAGGCTCGCTTTGAAGATCAGGTCGCCGTACCGGCGGCGTGCGCCGATCGTGGGTGCGTTCAGGCGGTCGGGCCGGTTGAGGGTGATCGTCGCGATCCGATTGGCGACGTCCTTCTCGTACAGAACGATCGACTCCGGGTCCGGAATGTCGGTCACGCTCGCTCCTCGGTCAACAGTTCGGGCCCACGGTCGGTCATGACGACCGGGTCGACGGTCATCGCCGCGCCCACTCCGTGCTCCCACAGGTAGCCGGTGAGCGCGAACACCGTGCCGGGATCGAGCCGGTCGTTCGCAGCGGTCTCGGGAAGGTCGGCGGCGATGATCGGAAGGTCGAATCCCAGGCCGAGGCCACGCGCGACCGGCACCGGTGGTGGCGGTGCCCCGAACCTCTCGTATACGTCGAGCAGACCGCTCGAAGCGGCTCCGGGAACACACGCCGCCAGCAACGCCGCACGGAGTTCGGCCGACCGGGCGAGGAAGTCCGCCGACCCACCGCCGACGGCCACGGTGCGCGCCACCTCACCGGAGTACCCGCCACGGATGACGCCCCCCGACAGCACCACCAGATCCCCTTCGGACACGGGGGTTGCGCCGTCACCGCGCTGCCATGGGCGCTCCCGCGACGTGATCCAGGCAACGTCCTGACTCGACGGTGTCGTCACTCCGGATCGCGCCATTTCCTGCATGAACGCTGCGGTCACGTTGCGTTCGGCCACACCCACGGCCAGTTCCGACACGGCCGCGGCGAGACAGCGTTCGACCAGAACGACCGACGCCCGGATCTCCTCGACCTCCGCGTCCGTCTTGCATCGCCGGGCCCGCCGCATCGCCGACTCACCGTCGACGAACTCGGCGGCGGGGAACGCCATCGGAAGGAGTTGGGCGAACATCGGCGTCAAGGAGTCGGTACCGACCCTCGCGGCGGTCGCCGCTCCGGAGACGCCCCGCAGCACCTCAACCATGTTCATCGGGTTGAACGTGATGCCGTACAGATGGTCGTGGGGGATGTCGCTGGGGACGCCCTCGTCCCACGTCGTGAGGAGGTGGATGTCGCCCGTCGACGCGACCAGAACGCAGCCGGGGGTGAACGGGCGCGATCCAGCGGTCCAGAGGCGGGGCACCCCGGCCACGTAGCGGGCGTTGGCCTCCCGTCCGAGGATCAGCACGTCGATGCCGTCGCGCTCCATCGCCGCCAGCGCCCGCTCGCGGCGCTCCGCTCGCAGTGCCGGCGCGTCCGGTGCGACGTCGGCGACCATCGTGCCGGTCATCGCGTGCGGCCGAAGGGGTCGTAGTGGTAGTCGGTCATGGGCTCCCACCCGTCGTCGGTAATCAACACGACCTCCTCGGCGCGGTATCCGGCTGCGCCGTCGTCCCACACCAGCGGCTCCAGAACGAGCACCATGCCCGCCTCGAGGCGATGCGAATCGTCGAACGCCTGGCCGAGGTCGCTCCCGACGAACGGCATCTCCGCAGCGTCGATTCCCAGCCCGTGCCCGAGGTAGAAGTGTGACATCCAGGGGGTGTGACCATGGGTCACGCTTCTGGCGGCGGCGGTGAGATCGGCGTACGCCGCTCCCGATCGGGTGACGGCGAGCACTGCTGTCATGATTTCCTGCCAGCGGTCGAACTGTGCCTCCTGGCGTGCCGTCGGCTCGTCGCCGACGATCCAGGTACGCCCGAAGTCGGAGTGGAATCCACGATGGGTGATGCTGGTGTCGACCCACAGGACGTCACCGCGTTGCAGCTCCCGTTCAGTGGTCAGCAATGGACAGGCGAGATCGCCGTGAGTGGTCCACGGGCCGTCCTCCATGGTCGGTGGCATCACCTGCCAGATTGGGTCAAGGGTGTTGGCGTCGGCACCGGCCTCGAACACCGCCCGGAGAAACGTCGCCGTCAGGTCGATCTGGCGGACGCCCGAGGCAAGGGACTTCTCGACCACCGCGATCGCCTGCTCGGTGATTCGCAGTGCCTCCCGGATGCCGGCGATCTCATCGGGCGTCTTGATCACCTTGGACTTCGAGATGACCTTCCCGCCGTCGCGGATCCGACCGCTGCTCCTGAGCCATGCGCACTCACGGGCCATGGCGAAGGTCCACTCGTCCACGCCGACCGAGCCACCGGGCGGCAACAGTTCGGCCAGCCGACGGTTGAAGCTCCGGGCCCCTTCGTCGAGATCCAGGTAGACCGCCGGGTGGACGTGGTCGGCAGGCAGGCCACACCCGTCGATCGAGTCCGGGACCGGCGTGAACAGGTGCGGCCATTCGTCGTCCGCGAGCACCACGGCGACAGGTTGCTCGAAGTTGGCGCGGCCCGGGTCGCCGAGAGGCCACGTCGCACCGGTGGCGTACACGACGTTGGTGTTGCCCAGCAGGACGAGCGCGTCGAGGCCCTGGTCGGCCATGTTGGCACGAACTTTGGCGATGCGATCAGCGCGCATCGCACCGACATCCACGGTGGATGGCACGCTCGCCGGGGCGACACGTTCCATCAGGCCTGCGGGCATCAGGAGTCCAGTCCGAGGAACGCCCGGATGTTGTCGCCCAGGATTGCCTCCGCGGCCTCGACACCGACCTGGGTGACCACCGACGCCAGCACCTCAGTGGTGTAGCCGTAGGTGCTCTCGTTGTGCGGGAAGTCCGAGGACCACATGGCACGGGTCACGCCGATGCGGTCGATGAGGTCGAGGCCGAGAGGATCGACCATGAACGACGCAGTCATGTGTTCGTCCCAGTAGTGCTGCACCGGATGGGAGAGCTCGTGGTTGTTCATGTGGGCGAACGACGCGGCGATGTGCTCGGCGTCCTGGATCGCGGATGGGACCCAGTTGATGCCGCCTTCGAACCAGCCGACCCGCAGCCTCCGATGGCGATCGAGGATCCCGCCGAGGGTGTACTTGGCGAACACCTCCCTGAACGGGGCGACCGACTGGAGCATGCCGACACCCACGGTGTTGACCTGACTCGGGATGCCCGGGGTGGTCTCACCGATGTGGTGTGACACCGGGATGCCGGCGTCCTCGATCGCCGACCAGACATCCGCGAGGGCGTCACCGGCGTAGTCGAGCGGCTTGCCGTCCTCGCCTTTGCCGGGATTGAGCGGCAGCAGGAAGGTGCGAACACCAAGGTCTTTGAGTTCGGCCAGCGTGCGAGCGGCACCGGCCGCATCCCACCAGTTGATCAGCCCGACGCCCCAGATGCGTCCGCCCGACTCCTCCTGCACCGATGCCAGGTACTCGTTGTAGATCCGGAAGCAGAGCTCGCGGATCTCCTTGTCGGGCCACATCAGCAGGGCGAGGATCGCGTTCGGGAACGCCAGCTCGGAGGTGACGCCCTCGGCATCGAGCGCTCCGAGGCGCGCTGCGATGTCGCCGGAGTGCGAACCGGGAACCGGGTCGTACTGGTTGAGCACGTCGATGAACGCGGGCGGAAGGAACGTCTTGCCATCCGCCCCGATGACCCAACCATCGTCGACCTGCATCACCCGAGGCGCTTGGTCGCGCAGGTTCGCCGGGAAGTTCTGATACCAGATGTCGTCGGCGAGGCTGATGTGATCGTCGGCGGAGAACACCTCGAATCCGGCGCGTAGACCGAGGTCCGTTGGCGAGGCGGGAACCCGATCCTTCGGTGCTCCGAGGCCCCCGACCGGGTAGGTCGTCGTGCTGGAAGCGGTCATGTCGTTTCCCCCTGGATCTCGACCGTCATTCGGCAATTTACTACGAGGTCGTAGTAATCGTCAACGGATCCGATCCGTCCTGTCACCCAAGGCGAACCGGGAGCGTCTCCCAACCCCGCACCGTGGAGGTCGGAGACAGGTGGCATCGGTCGATGTCGACCTCCCAGTCGGGGAACCGCGTGAGGAGCTCCTCGAGCGCGACGCGGGCCTCCATGCGAGCGAGCGCGGCACCGAGGCAGAAGTGGATGCCGTATCCGAACGACAGGATCTGGCCGACGTTGCGGTGGATATCGAACCGATCGGGGTGCTCCCAGCGACGCTCGTCACGGTTCCCGGAGCCCAACAGCAGGAGGATCGCGCTCCCCTCCGGAACGGTGACACCGTCGATCTCCGCCTCGCGTGCGACAACGCGGCCGACATGCGGCGCCGGCGGCTCGAAGCGGAGCAGTTCCTCGATGGCGTTGGGAATCAGCGACTGATCGGCGACGAGCTCGCGTCGCTGTTCGGGGTGCTCGCCCAGCACCTTCCCGCTCCATCCGATCAGCCGGTTGGTGGTTTCGTTTCCCGCGCCGGCGATCACGTTGACGTAGGTGAGGATCTCGTCGCGGCGCAGCGCCCGGGTCTCGCCGGTCTCGTCCTCGAAGGTCGCGTTGAGGAGATCGGTCATGAGGTCGTCGGAGGGGTGGTCGGCCCGCCAGTCGATGTAGTCAGCGAAGATCGATGCGTCGACGAAGTCGTCGCTCACCTCCATCGGCTGCCCGGCCTCGGTGCGGATGTTGGCGTCGACCCGGTCACGGATGAACTCCTGGTCGCTCTCGGGAATACCGAGCAGCATGCTGATGGTCTTCATCGGCACCTGCGCTCCGAGGTGCGCGATGAAGTCGAACTCCGTCTCACCCACGAAAGGGTCGAGACACTGGACGCAGTACTCGCGGACTTTCGGCTCGAGTTCGGCGACGCGCTTGGGGGTGAACACCCGGGACAGCAGGCGCCGGTGGTAGGTGTGCGACGGCGGGTCCTCGAAGATGAGGATGCCGGGAGGCATCTCGATGCCGGCCTTGATCAGTTCGAGGATGCCACCCCGGCCGGAGATGAACGTGTCGTGATCGCGGAGCGCCCGGTCGATGTCGTCGAACCGACTCAGCGCCCAGAAGTCGTACGGCTCGTTGTAATAGACGGGAGCCTCATCACGGAGCGCTTTGAACGCCGGATACGGGTCGTTGTTGATGTCGACGTCGTATGGGTCGTAGTACGCGGCGACGGCATCGGCCGTTCCGGTCTCGGTGGTGGTCATCGGCTCGGTCCCCCCGGATGCGACGTATGATTTGTATTGATGTCAGGTTGCTGACATCAATATAGACTTGCAGTGCGTGCCCGTCGCGTCAACCACCGTCAGCGACGGCCCGGGCCGCGACCTCGGCCGCCCACCGATAGTCCGCCTTGCCGTTCGGCCCACGCCGGACCTGTTCGACAACGACGACCCGCTTCGGACACTTGTATCCGGCCAGATGATCCTTGGTGTGGGCGACAAGCTCGGCCTCCCCCGGAGGCGATCCGGCGTCACTGACGGAGACGACCGCGACCACAGCGCTGCCCCACTTCTCGTCCGCTACACCCACGACGTTGGCGTCGTTGACGAACGGGTGGAGTTTGAGTACCTCCTCCACCTCCTCGGGGTACACCTTCTCTCCCGCGGTGTTGATGCACGCGGACCCCCGCCCCAGGAGCCGCACGGTGCCGTCGGCCTCGACGATCGCGAAATCGCCAGGCACCGACCACACCGCTCCGTCGATGGTCCGAAACGTCGCCGCCGTCTTCTCGGGGTCTTTGTAGTAGCCCACGGGGATCGGACCGCTCACAGCGAGCAGCCCCCGTTTTCCGGAACCCGGCACGACATCGTTGCCGTCGTCGTCGATCACCCGGGCGTGCTCACCGAGTCGAAACCGCGCCGTCGGCGCGTCCTCGCCACGACGGGCGACGGCGTTGGCAAAACCGATACCTTCCGACGATCCGAGGGCGTCGGCGAGCGTCGCCCCGCACCACGTGTGGAGGTCGGCCTTCACCTGCTGGGACCACATCACACCGGAGGAGAGCACCACTCGCAGGCTCGACACATCGTACGGTCGGCCATCGGCCGCGGCTCGTTCGAGCTCGGCCACGATCGGGCGGGCGAAGGCGTCGCCCACGATCGTCATCTGACTCACCCGGTGATCCTCGACCGCCCGACAGAGCTCCGCTGCATCGAAGGTCGGCGATGTCAGCGTCACCACCGATCCCCCGGCCGAGAGAACCGCCATCGACGTCAAGGCAGCCGTGCCGTGCATCAGCGGCGCAGCGGGAAGCACACGGACCGACTTTCCCAACTCGTGGATCCGTCGAGCCGAATCGGTGACCTCCTCGACCGTTGTCGGTACTGGGAGTTTGGCGACCCCGAACGTCGCCCCTGAGGAGCCCAGCAACGAGCGATGCGGCCACATCACACCCTTTGGCAGACCAGTCGTGCCGCCGGTGTACAGCAACCATAGGTCGTCACCGCTGCGTTCGATCGGCGACATCGGCTCGTGCTCGGTGACGACCTGCTCGTAGTCCACCGCCCACTCCGGGACGAGATCGGCGGATCCTGCGCCAACACAGATGAACGTACGCAGCATGGGCAGCTCATTGCGGATCGACTCGAGCCGATCGGCGAACTCCGCTTCGAACACCACCGCGACCGCGTCGGAGTTGTCGAACAGGTACGCCAGCTCAGCCTCCCGGTACCGGTAGTTGACGTTCACCGTGGCTGCCCGGACCTTGAACGCCGCGAAGGTCGCCTCGAGGTACTCCGGCCGATTGTGGAGGTACAACGCGACGTTGGAGCCGTGGCCCACACCCCTGCCGCGCATGTACGCGGCGAGGCGGCCGGCGCGGTCACCGAACTCCCGCCATGACACCCGCCGTTCGCCGTGGATCAGCGCGAGCGAGCTCGGAACTGTGTCGGCGACGGCTTCCCAGACGGTTGCGAGGTTGAGTCCGGGGCTCGGCGGCATTGCTTCAGCGTCGCGTCGAGTCATCCGCCATCGCTCGTGCGCGACGTCCGCCGTCCCACCCAGCAGGACCCACCCGAGAACCCGGCAGACGCGCCGAACGACGATGACCGGGTGAGCGAGGAGCGGTCAACTGCGGTGGTTACCGGCGGCGCGGGCGGAATGGGGCTCGCCGTGGCGAGGCTTCTGGCAGAACGCCACCGCGTCGTACTCGCCGACCTCGACAGCGAAGCCCTGCAAGGCGCTGCGTTGCGACTGGACAGCCGAGAGGTCGAGACCGCTCTCTGCGATGTCGCAGACGAGACCTCGGTGGAACGACTGGCGTCTCTGGCCAGTCGCCGTGGCCCGATCGCGGCCGTCATCCACACCGCCGGCATCAGCCCGCAGATGGGTGACCCCGAACGAATCGTTCGCGTCAACGCTCTCGGAACGGTCCACATCGCCATCGCGTTCAGGAACCTGCTCGGCGCTGGATCGTGTCTCCTGAACGTCGCTTCCAGCGCAGGGCACCTCCCCGCTGCGTTTCCCGTTCCCCGCCACGCCTATCGGGTCGCCGAGACCCAGCCCGACAGACTCGTCAACGCCATCATGTCGCGGGCATCGCTGGCACCCGTGCGGCAGCGCGCCGGTCTCGCGTACGCACTGAGCAAACACTTCGTCATCTGGTACTCGCGTCACTTGACCGGCCCGCTGGGCGCTGTCGGTGCACGCGTGCTCTCGGTGTCACCCGGTTCGTTCGACACGAACATGGGGCGGATCGAGGATCAGCACGGGGCCGGCGAGCTGGCGCGTCGTTCCGCGCTCGGTCGATACGGAGCGATCGACGAGATTGCCACCGTTCTTGCCTTCGCAGCGTCACCCAGTTCCGGCTATCTGACCGGCACCGACATCCTGGTCGACGGCGGAGCGAGCGCCGTCATGACCTGGCGAGACGCACTCGCACTAGCGCGCTGAAGCACGCTGCTCATCCGTCGAACGAACGAAGCATCGCGGTCTGCATCACGGTCGCGACGTGCGTACCGGACTCGCTCCAGAGGTGCAGCACACCGCGGGCGAGCCCGGCTCCGACGTGGGTACACGTGGAATCGATGCCGATCCACGTGCCGGTCATCGGCGCGAGAACCTGGAGGTCGATCTGCAAGGACACGCTGCCGACTGGACGAGCCCCCTCGCCGAGAGCGACGTACAGCGCCGAGCCCAGCGAATCGCCAGGGATCGGCAGGAGCGCCGGGTCCCACGCCGAGCCGGACGGCGACGGTTGATCGTTGAAGCGAAACCAGAGCGCAGCACGAGGCACCGGTCCAGCGTCACCAGGTTGCCCACTCGGCGGGACCGCCACGCGCCACTCGGTGTTGTCGAGGAATCCGAGCGGGAACCGCGAGCCGACTTCCTCGGAGATCGACGGCCCCACGGCATTCGCAGGGGTCGACAACTCGTCGGGGCACGGGACCGGGGTGCGCAACGGACCTTCCATCGTCGGGTCTGTGAACACCGCCGTCACGACGACATTCGCCGAACCCGGGTCCCGCGATCCCTCGCGCAGAGAGCCGGTCACCTGAGCGCCGCGCCGACCACTACGGACAACATCGACATCGGTGCGGACCGGCCCACACGCGACGGGCCGACAGAAGGTGGCGCTCGCGCTCGCCAACGACAGTTCCGGCCGGTCGAGCACGAGTTCCATGGAACGGAGCGCAGCCGCCATGACAACACCGCCCTGGGCGTACAACAAGCCCCACGCGTCGGTGATCACGCAGCTCGGCGACTGCGGCGCGTCCGGGTCGATGACCGGGGTCGTGTCAGTGAGGATGTTCGGCGTCGTCATCGCGGCGATGCTACGTACCGCGACGCACCGGCGCGCGACGTCAGTACTCAGCGGTCCAACAGACCTCGTAGATCAGATCGCCCAGGATCTGGCGGTATACGTCGGGCGGCCCGTTGGGGCTGGGTTCCATCGGCCCGAAGTGCACCACGCACTGATCCGACCCGACCCAGTACGGGCCTCCGATGATGCAACCGCTCGACGCCACTATTGCGGCGACCGAAAGGACTGCTCCCGCAGCCCGTTTGCGTGCTCGTGTCATCACCGCACCTCCATCACACTGTCTCTCTACCGAGAGTAGCCATCCTGGGTGACGACCAACGTCGACGACTCGCTCATCGTATACCATGGGGGGTATGACCGAGCCAGCGAGTCCAGCCACAACGACCGCCATCGAGGTGTTCGCCGATCTGTCGTGTCCGTTTGCCCACGCGGGCCTCCACCGGTGGCTAGCCCGCCGTGAGGCGTCGGGCCGAAAGGACGTCTCCCTCCGAGTTCGGGCGTGGCCACTCGAGCTGGTCAATGGCACGCCGCTGACGGGCTCGGGAATCGCAGCGAAGGTGGCCGCCCTTTCAGTGGCGTTCCCTGAGCTCTTCGCCGGATTCGAGCCGGACAACTTCCCCGCGACAACCTTACCGGCCTTGCAGATGTCCAACGCGGCCGCCCGAGTCGACCCCGCTACCGGCGAGCGAGTCGCGATCCGCCTCCGGGACCTGATCTTCATCGAAGGAGAGAACATCGCCGACCCCGGCGTGCTGGACCGGGTGGCAGCGGAGTTCGGTGTGCCGTCGCCCGATGCGATCGACGAACAGGCGGTGCTCGACGATCTAGCAGAAGGGCGCTCACGAGGGGTCATCGGGTCACCGCACTACTTCGGTCCCGGGTTCGATGACTTCTGCCCCGGCCTCGACATCGCCCACGTCGGCGACGCCCTCGACGTCACCCGCGCCGGTAGCCGCTTCGACGAGTTCGTCGACCGCTGCTTCAGCCTGGAGCGGTGATGGCCGGCATGGAACTTCCGGAGGAGACGATCGTGGGGCTGCAGAAGCGACTCCGACGCGTCGAAGGGCAAGTTCGTGGCATCCAGCAGATGCTCGCCGACGCCCGGGATTGTCGGGATGTCGTGACGCAGATTGCAGCCGCCAACAAGGCACTCGAACAGGTTGGCTTCGTGCTGGTCGCCGCTGGCCTCACGTGGTGCCTCGACGACCCCGTGCGATCTCGGGACGCCGGCTACGACGTTGCCGACGTGCAGAAGATGTTCCTCAAGCTCGCCTGACGCCGAGCGCGCCGTCCACCCATCTGGCGATGGCCTCACCGGATGCCGCCCCGACCTGTCGATCGATCTCGACGCCCTGGTCGAACAGCACCATCGTCGGGATGCCCTGCACTCCGAGCCGCGCCGAAACTCCTGGCGCAAGGTCGACGTTCACCTTGACGACGCGGAGAGTTCCGGCTCGGTCGGCCGCGAGCCGATCGAGGACGGGCGCCACAGATCGACAGGGACCACACCATGGAGCCCACAGATCGACCAGTACTGGCAACGTCGAGTTCTGCAGGGCACGGTCGAACTCGGATTCAGCGACCTCCCCGAGCCACGGAAGGTCGGCGTGGCACGCGCCGCAACGCGGCCGACCCGCAGCATCGTTCGCAACCCGATTGCGCACCGAGCAAGCCGGGCAGGAGATCACCGTCGCAGCCATCGCGAGACTCCAGACAGCGCTTCACGCGACCCGCTCTTCGCGTTGGTCTTCGCCGCAGCGGCTTCCTCCCGACAACTGCACCGCTGGGACGCGGGAACACCACCCAACACCTGCTCGATGTGAGCTCCACATCCTGCCCACGATGCCTTCCCACACTTCTTGCACGTAACCGCTCTGCACATACCCCCTAGGGTATAGGGATCCGCGCACCGCGGCAAGGCAGCCGGCCGGAAGCGTCGAGTCAGACGAGACCGGTCGAACGGACTGCCATCACGGCGATGTCGTCCTCCACCTGATGACCGAGCGTGCACCTCCGCACGACCTCATCCACGAGGGCAGGGGTCTCCATGCCGGCACCAGCGCTCAGTGCCCCCACCAGCCGTTCGACGCCACAGTCGAAGAGCTCCCCGCGCCGTTCGACGAGTCCATCGGTGTAGGCCAGCAACCAGGCCCCGAGTGGAATCGCGGCTGATCCGACGACGACCGGCGCGGCGTTCGGGCGGCCTGCCCCGACACCGAGGAGGCGACGACGACCGTCACCGAGGAGTTGCACCGCCCCGTCGGCGTCCACGACAGCGAGCGGCGGGTGTCCCGCTGACACGTACCTGACGGACCCGCGTGCCGGGTCGATCTCGCAGACCACGACCGTTGCCGTGACCCCGATGGTGCTCGCCAAGTCGTCCACCACGGCCAAGATGTCCTCGAGCGCCGTGCCCGTGCGGAGCAGGGTCGCCACCGCGCCGCTGAGCTGTGTCATGTCACCGGCAGCGGCCGTTCCGTGACCAGCGACATCGCCCACCACGACACCGAGCTTCCCACCAGGCAGCGCCAAGCCCTGGTACCAGTCACCGCCGATGCCCAACTCGGTCTGGGCCGGCTGGTAATGCGCCACCGTCTGCAGCCCGGCTGTGAGTGGGGCCGGGACCAGCGCCCGGCGTTGCAGGTCGAGCACCAGCTGATGCTCCGTCGCGTTGCGAAGCGCCTGACGCTCTGCCTCCTGAGCGGCGAGCGCATCGGTGAGGTCACGCTCGAAGATCACTGCTCCGGAAACGCGCCCCTGCTCGTCGTGCAGCCGGCATCCTCGTCCTTCGACATGCACCCACTGACCCGATCCGTTGCTCACCCGGTACGCGACCCGGATCGGCACAGCGTCGCCCAGGAGCAAGGCCTTGAGTTCTGAGTCCAGCGCCGCCCGGTCCTCAGGGTGTACCGAGTCGAGAGGACTGTGCCCGAGCTGTCGCCCGGTGGGCATTCCGAGTGTCCTCTCGCCTGCTGCGTTGACGTCGACGATCGTCAGGTCCGCCGACAGCACAAGGATGGCGTCGGGAGACGTTTCGAACACGGCGCTCAGCGTCTGCTCACGCGCATGGAGCATCCTCGCCGCGTCTGCAGCCTCGGTGATGTCCTCGGCGATACCGAGCAGGTACGCCGGCCGCCCGTCCTCGCCCATCAACGGAATCTTCTTGGTGTGCAGAAGCCGCTGGCCGTTGGAGCGCGTTTCGATCGATTCGAAGGGGATATCCAGGAGCTCGCCGGAGTCGAGCACCGACCGATCCTTTGCCACGAAGAACTCGGCCTCAGCCGCCGGGAAGAGGTCGAAGTCATTCCTACCGACGAGCTCCGACCTCCGGTACCCTACGAGCTCCTCACCGGCACGGTTCATCTGAACGAAGCGAAGCTCCGATGCATCCTTCACGAACACCATGTGCGGAATGTTGTCGACGATCGATGCCAGGAACTGCTCCGAGCGCCGAAGCGCCTCGTCGGTCTCCCGCTCGCGGGTGATGTCACGAGCGATCGCGTAGATCAGCGCCCATCGCGGCGTCGAGTTCCACTGGAGCCACCGGTATGAGCCATCCGCGCACCGGTAGCGGTTCTCGAACGCGATCGTCGCACCCCCGCCGGCGAGGCGCGATACCTCAGCCATGGTCCGATCAACGTCCTCGGGATGGACGAACGCCAGGAACGGGTGATCCATCAGCTCCGCGAGTTCCCAGCCCAAGACGGTCTGCCACGCCGAGTTCAGGTGCTTGAAATAGCCGTCGGTACCTGCGACAGCCATGGGAAACAGCGAGTCGGTGAAGAACCGCTCGAGCTCGACCGCCTGATCTGGCATCCGTCTCCGTTCGCAGGCTGGACAGCTGTCAGGCGACGAGGTGGTGTCCCGAGAGTTCGTCGGCTGACCCACTGACGAGGGCACACCACACCGTCTTGCCCGAATCAGTGGCTTCGACGTACCACTGCTCGGCGATCGCCTCGATCAGCCGGAGTCCGAGGCCACCAGTGCCGTCGCGATTCCATTCGCGAATCGCAGGCACTCCGTCGCCACCATCACCGACCCCGATCCACAGCCTCGATCCATCGCAGTGGAGCGATAGCCGGAGACAGGACCCACCGTGCAGGATCGCGTTGGTCACGAGCTCACTTACCGCGAGAATCGCGTCGGCGCGGAACTGGTCGAACCCCCAGGACATCAACGCATCTGCTGTCCGGTGCCGCGCCAGCTCTGCGGCCGAGATGCCGCCGGGGAATTCCCAGTTCGCGGTCTGCGCTGACACTGATCGCATGATACGCCTCATGACCCGGCGATCAATGAGCAGTCTGCTCCCCGGCCAGGAGCAGCAATCCAGTGACAGCGGCGCCCTTTCGAGTGTAGAAAACGACTATGTCGAGCGTGCGCGTCGATTCAGGGTCCAATGACACGGGCAATCGACTCGTCGTCGAAGGCGATCTGGACATCGCTGTGATGGACGCCCTCACCGAACTCATCGACGCCGCCCCGCAGGGATCGACGGTCGAGGTCGATCTCCGCGCGGTTTCGTTCATGGATTCGACCGGTTTGAGAGCGCTTCTGCAAGGCCGTGCCACCGGCCGGGAAATGGTCCTCGTGAATCCTCGACCAGAGGTTCGTCGCGTCCTCGAGATCGCCGAGGTTGTGGATCTCTTCACCATCCGCACGTCGGCGATGTGAGCGTGGCGTACTCCCGACACGGTTGAGTGGGCCCATCGCTGAAGTCGGAGCGCGGAGAAAAGCAACGAAACCCCCGGCCTCTCATCGGGGAGGGCTCGGGGGTCTCGGCGTGCTCCGGGGGAGGGGCTCGAACCCACGACCCACTGATTAACAGTCAGTTGCTCTGCCAGCTGAGCTACCCCGGATTGTGCGTCCACCCGTGGGTGAACGAGCGTCCACCCTAGCAGCGGCCGCTCGATGCTCCACCACCATTCCAGCGGCAGCCGTTCTTCCGACGAGGAACCCGTCGGAGCGGGGTTTCACGTCGGGAGAACCGGCAGCGCTGGAGACGCCGACTGGACCTACTCGACGTCGAGGTAGTCGCGGAGCTTCTGGCTGCGATGCGGGTGACGAAGCTTGGCCAGCGTCTTTGACTCGATCTGGCGAATGCGCTCGCGGGTCACGCCGAACTCGCGCCCGACCTCCTCGAGGGTTTTGGCCTGACCGTCCTCGAGCCCGAAGCGAAGGCGGACGACCTGTCGTTCGCGTTCGTTGAGCTCGCCGAGCGCCTCGACCAACGCCTGACCAAGCATGCGCTGCGCCGCAGCGTCAGCGGGGGCCACCGCCTGCGCGTCCTCGATGAAGTCGGCGAGGAAGCTGTCGTCCTCCTCGCCCACCGGGGAGTCGAGCGACAACGGGTCCTGGCTGATGAGCAGGATGTCGCGAACCCGGTTCGCAGGCAGGCCGACCTTCTCGGCGAGCTCCTCGATCGTTGGCTCACGCTCCAACTCCTGCATCAGCTGACGCTGGTGACGGTGCACCTTGTTCATCGACTCGACCATGTGCACCGGAATGCGGATGGTTCGAGCCTGATCGGCGATGGCCCTCGTGACCGACTGGCGAATCCACCACGTGGCGTAGGTGGAAAACTTGAAGCCCTTCGTGTAGTCGAACTTCTCGACCGCACGCATGAGACCGAGGTTGCCCTCCTGGATGAGGTCGAGGATCGCCAACCCGCGGCCGAGGTACCGCTTGGCGATGGACACCACCAAACGAAGGTTGGCTTGCGTCAACTCCTGCTTGGCCCGCTCGCCGTCGCGCACCGTACGCGTGAGCTTCCGGCGCTCGGCGACGTCGAGCTCAGCACCCGAGGCGGCGAGGTCGGCGAGTTGCGCCTCAGCGAGGACGCCCGCCTCGATGCGCTTGGCGAGCGCGACCTCCTCCGGACCGGTCAGGAGCGACACCTGGCCGATCTCGCGGAGGTACATGCGCACTGGATCAGCGGAGCCGCCAGCGCCCACGGCCAGCCCCGGCATGACCACCTTGCCGGTCGCGCGGCGGACCGCGCTCAGCGAATCGCGCTGCTCGTCCTCGTTGGCACCCTCGTCGCCGGGGCCATCGGACACGGCACCGGCTGCCCCGACGCCCTCGGGTGGCGTAGCGACTCCGGATGAGATGTCGGACGGAGCGGGCACTGTGGTCTCGGCCAGCAGCGACTCCAGCGAGTCCTCGTGCATCTCGACACCGTCGTCGATGCGAATGCCATGGGGAGCAAAGAACTGTCGCACTTCGTCCACGACGTCCATGGTGATCTCGACACCGAGCACTGACAGCGCATCGTCGACCTGGAGGACGCCTGACGCTTTCCCGCGTTCGATCAGAAGATTCAGGTCACGCTCGGGAACGCTCTCGAAGAGCACCACGGTCGTTCCTTTCCACAGATCCGGGGAGGGAAGCACATCGATTGTCGTCATGAGAACTCCGAGGAGTTCTCATCGAGCCAGGCTAGCAACTCGGGGGAAGATTCCATGGAGGGTTCATCGCCACGAAGCTCGTCCAACCTGAGTTTCAACCACCCGATGATCGGCGAATAGGCCAACGGGTCCTCGGATCGACGTGCCTCAGCTTCCGTTCCGGCGATGGCCCGAGCAGTCGCTTCGGCCAGTAGGCGAACGATGACGTCAGTGGTGTCACTCGACGTCTCCTCGACCGAGATCCGACTGAGGAACGCACCGAGTCCCGGCGACGCTCCGACCAGTGCGCCGGCAACGTCGGGCGCTTCTGACAACGCCTCGTACGCGATTCGAGTTCGTCGATCGGCGAACAGGACCGGACGCAGCCACGCTTCGATCTCGGAGCGTCGATGCACCAGTAGCCGAAGCGCCTCGACTTCAGCGCTGTCCCCGATCGGAGCCGCCTGCACCGGGGCCGGTGGGCCGCCCAGATCGTCGTCGTCGTAGGAGTACGGCGAGTGTTCGTCTCCTATCGGCGGTGCGTCGTCGACGTAGCCTCCCGACGCGGAGGCGAAACCGGGGCCGGGATCGCCGTCGTCGCGTCGGCGCTTCGGCCGCTGTTCGGCGTTGGGTTTCGGACGCGGAGCACGCGCCAGCTGCTCACGAAGCTGCTGCTCGTCGACGCGGCAGAACCCGGCGACCTCCATCACGTACTGGTCCCGCATGAACGGCGACGGGTGCTCGCGCACCACCTCGATCGCTGCCCCGGCGGCGCGGGCGCGGCCCTCGGGTGTCGAGGTGTCAGCGGCATCGAGCACGCGAGCCACACGGAACGCCAGGAACGGCTTGGCCGTTCGCACCGCCTCCACCAGCGCCTCGGGGGCGCTTCGGCTGAGTTCGTCGGGATCCGAACCCGGCGGCATCGCGATCACATGGATCTCGATCTCGTACTTCTCCTCCCACGCGTAGAGACGCTCGGCGGCGTTCTGGCCCGCATCGTCGGCGTCGTAGGCCAGCACCACCCGCTTGGTGAACCGCTTGAGTGACCGAATGTGCTCCTCGGTCAGCGCCGTCCCGCACGTCGCGACGGCGCGTGGGAGGCCGGCACGGAAGAAGCCGATGACGTCGGTGTATCCCTCGCACACGACGACCTCGTTGGACTGGACGATGTCTGCCTTCGCCCAATTGAGGCCATAGAGCGTTGCGCTCTTGTTGTAGAGCGCATTCTCTCGGGAGTTCTGGTATTTGGGGCCCTCGGTGTCGGGCAGCTTGCGACCACCGAACGCGACCGGCCGTCCCTGGTCGTCGAAGATCGGGAACAGCACGCGACCCCGGAAGAAGTCCTGCTGCCGGCCGGCCTTGTTGCGCAGGCCGAGCCCGGTGTCAGTGAGCACCGCGTCGGGGACGCGCAGCGCCTTGACCAGCTCGTCCCATCGATCGGGGGCCCACCCCACCTTGAACTCGTCAACCATCGCCCGATCGAACCCCCGCGACCGGAGGTACGCACGCGCTGGGCCGGCGTCCGATCCCTCCAACAACCGTCGGTGGTACCAGTCAACGCTTCGCTCCATCACCTCGAACAGTCGAGCTTTGCGTTTGCGACCCTCGCCCCGGTCGGGGTCGGTGTAGGTGAGCGTGATGCCGGCCCGACCGGCCAACCACTCGACCGCAGCGACAAAGTCGAGGTGTTCGATCTCGCGGACGAACGTGATGACGTCGCCGGACTTCTGACACCCGAAGCAGTAGTAGAGGCCTTCCTGACCGTTGACCGAGAACGACGGCGACTTCTCGTTGTGGAATGGGCACAGGCCCGACCACCTCTGGCCGACCTTCCGCAGTTGGGTGTGCTGCCCGATCACCTGAACGATGTCGGTCGCAGCGCGGACTCTCGCGACATCCTCGTCGAGGATCCCCATTAGCCTGGACTGCCCGCCGGGGGGCCGAGCACGGCGTGAGCCGCGGCCAACCGGGCCGCCGGGATCCGATAGGGCGACACCGAGATCGAGTCGAGACCGAGCTGAATCGCTACGGCGATCGATGCAGGGTCACCCCCGTGCTCACCGCACATCCCGAGTCCGAGCGACTCCTTCCGGCCGCGGCCGGTCTCGGCTGCCAACGCCATGAGGCGCACGACTCCGGAACCGTCGAGGGTTTCAAACGGACTGCGCTCCACCAAACCGCGCGACCGGTAGGCGGGCAGGAGCGAGGCGTCGAGATCGTCGCGGCTGAACCCCCACGTGAGCTGGGTGAGATCGTTCGTCCCGAACGAGAAGAAGTCGCTGTGCGTCGCGAGCTCCGCGGCGCACAATGCCGATCTCGGCGTCTCGATCATCGCCCCGACCGCGACGCTGATGGTGAGGCCCCGCTCGATTCCGACCCGAAACAACACGTCACCGATGACCGAACGGGCCCATGTCATCTCGCCGCCCAGCGTGACCATGGGAACCATGACCCGCACGTCGGGAAGGGCCCCGTCCTGATCTGCGGCGACATCGGCGACCGCGTGCGCCAACGCCTCGACCTGCGCCACGATCACTGCCGGATGAAGCACCGAGAATCGAACACCTCGAACTCCGAGCATCGGGTTGTGTTCGGCATGGTCGCCCTCGAACTCGTGGCGTGGGGCGTCGAGGAGCCGAATCGTCACCGGATGCGGGGTGGCAGCCTCGATGAGCGCACGGAGGTCGGCCCGTTGCACCGCAACCATCTCGGCGACAGCGCCGGAATCCCCGGCGAGCAGTCGACGGACCAGCTGGGCCCGATCGCCGAGAAACTGGTGCTCGGTGCGGCACAGTCCGACACCACGGGCACCGAGGTCGAGAGCCAGCACGACATCAGCAGCCTGGTCGGCATTGGCCAGTACCGCGATGCGAGTCTCGGCAACGCCGTCAGCCCACCCCAGCAACGTGTGCAGCGCGGCGGGGAGCTCGTTGAGCGGGCCGTCATGTGCGACGACCGCGTTCGTGTCGGTGAGTCGTCGAATCTCACCGGTGGCGCCATCGACGAGCAATTGCTCCCCCACCGCGACATCAAGCGCCCCGATGCCGCACACCGCCGGCACGCCCCACTGGCGGGCCACGATGGCAGCGTGACTGGAGACGCCGCCGCGACGTGTGACGATTGCCGAGGCAACACGCATGGCGGGCTCGTCGGCGGGGCTGGTCTGGTCGACGAGCAGCACCACCTCGCGGCCGTGCTCCCAGGCTTCAAGCGCCGACACGGCGTCGAGCGCAACGAGGCCGACGCCAACGCCCGGAGCAGCTGCGACGCCCACGCCCAGAAGCACACCGTCGGCGGTCGACCCCTCTGTCGAGGATGCGATGCCGAAGACCACGTCGTCGACCAACGCAGGGCTGACGGCGCGCAGCGCCGCCGCGACCTGGGCAGCGTCGGCGGGATCCCGCACCGACGCGACCGCCCGCTCAATGGCCTCCAGCGGGGCGGTCGAGGGCGAGCCGGTCATGGCCGGACTCTACCCAAGCACTACCGACAACGATTCAGGCCTCGGTTCTCCTTGAAGACTGTGCAGATCTCGACACTGGGTGACGCCATCTGCACAAAGTTCGGATCCCCGACCCGCCCTACTACTGCATCTTTTCTTGGAGATACCGGACGAGGCCCTCGATCGGAATTCGCTCCTGCTCCATGGTGTCGCGCTCACGCACGGTGACCGCCCGGTCCTCGACCGAATCGAAGTCGAACGTCACGCAGTAGGGCGTGCCGATCTCGTCCTGACGGGCGTACCGCTTGCCGATCGATTGCGTCTCGTCGTAGTCGCACATGAAATGCGGCTGGATCGCACGCAGCATCTCCAGGCACGGACCGGTGAGCTCCGGCTTCTTCGACAGCGGCAGCACCGCCACCTTGTAGGGGGCAATGCGGTGGTGGAGGCGGAGCACCGTCCGTGTCTCCCCCTTGACCTCGACCTCGTTGTAGGCCGCGATCAGGAACGCGAACGCCGTGCGGGTCGCGCCGGCCGCCGGTTCGATGACGTGGGGCAGGTAGCGCTCGTTGGCCGCCTGGTCGTAGTACTCGAGGCTCTGACCCGAGTGGCTCTGGTGCTGGGTGAGGTCGTAGTTCCCGCGGTTGGCGATGCCCTCGAGTTCGTCCCAGCCCCACGGAAACAGGAACTCGACGTCAGAGGTGCCCGACGAATAATGCGAAAGCTCATCGGCAGCGTGCGGACGCAGGCGGAGCAGGTTCTCGGGCATGCCGTGGTCGAGGTACCACTGGAACCGTTCCTGGCACCAGTAGCGGTACCACTCGTCGGCCTCCGCCGGGGGCACGAAGAACTCCATCTCCATCTGTTCGAACTCGCGGGTTCGGAAGACGAAGTTGCCCGGGGTGATCTCGTTTCGGAACGACTTGCCGATCTGGGCGATGCCGAACGGCGGCTTCTTCCGCGACGAGTTCACCACGTTCATGAAGTTGACGAACATGCCCTGTGCGGTCTCGGGGCGCAGGTAACAGTCCGCTCCCGCGCCGGCGACCGGGCCGGCCTGCGTCTTGAACATCAGGTTGAAGTCACGGGGCTCGGTGAAGGTGCCGGTCTTTCCGCACGTCGGGCACACGTTGGGGTCGTCGAGCTTGTCGAGGCGGTGTCGCGCCTGGCAGTTCGTGCAGTCGACCAGCGGGTCGGTGAAGTTCGCCAAGTGCCCCGACGCCTCCCACACCTGGGGAGGGCCGAGAATCGCTGCATCGAGGCCGACGACGTCGTGGCGCATCTGCACCATCGACCGCCACCACGCGTCCTTCACATTGCGCAGCAGGAGCACGCCGACCGGCCCGTAGTCGTAGGTCGAGCGGAAGCCGCCATAGATGTCCGCGGACTGAAAGGCGATTCCGCGGCGCTTCGAGAGGTTGACGATCTTGTCGAACAGGTCGTGATCGGGCGACGAGTCGGCGGGCGAGGCAGGGGCCGGAAGGTCGGACATGAGCGCCGAGGCTACCGGGAGGAAGGCCACCTGCTGGCAGTCATATCGTCTGCCCGATGGCCCAGCACTCGATCGACCCCGAGAACCTTCCCTACGACCCGTCGAAGCTCCCGCGAAAACAGGACGTCACCGGCCCGGACTTCTTCGCGATCGACATGCGGGTCGGACGAGTAGTGGAGGCCCGCCCGTTTCCCGAGGCCCGAAATCCCGCGTATCAGCTCGTGGTCGACTTCGGACCGGTGGTCGGACGGCTGCAGACAAGCGCTCAGGTCACGAACTACTCGACCGACGAGCTCATCGGACGGCTCGTCGTCGGAGCGATCAACCTCGGTATCCGTCGTGTGGCCGGCTTCGAGTCCCAGTTCCTCGTCCTCGGAGGCCTCTGGCCCGACGGCACGGTGAACCTCCTCTCACCCGACTTCGATCTGCCAGTCGGCGCCGTCGTTGCGTGAGGTTCCCCGATATGACGCAATCGCGTTGCTAGGTTGACGATTCCTTCCCCTCCGCACGTGCCAAGGAGCAGCCCGTGAGCGATCCCAACGACCCGTACTCCAGTGGCGCCGTCCCACCACCGCCGTTCGGTGGTGGCGCGATCACGCCGCCGCCTGCCCCCGGCCAGCCTCCACAGGCCCCAGCACCCCAGGGTTTCCCGCCTCCCCCGGCCCCACCCGCCGACGCGTTCACCCCACCGCCGCCCCCAGGGCCTCCCGGCGGCGGCTACGTCCCGCCGATGCCCCCGCCCCCCGGGCCCCCTGGCGGCGGCTACGTCCCGCCGATGCCTCCGGCCCCGGGCGGCGCCTACCAGGCGTACCAACCGGGCGGCATGAACGCCGGTGCCGGCAACGCCGCCGAGCCCATGATGCGAGTGCTCGCCCGAGTGATCGACTGGGTGATCATGTTCGTGGTCAGCCTCGTGTTCGCGATCCCTCTCGGCATCGGCATGATGGGTGCCGGCGGTGATGCCGGGATCGGCCTGAGCATCGGGATCGGGCTCGTCATCGCTGCGATCGGCATCGCCTACGAGGTCTTGCTCGTGGCCCAACGAGGTCAAACCGTGGGCAAGATGGCAGTCGGCATCAAAGTCGAACGACTCGACGGCCAGCCGATGGACATCCAGTCGTCCGCCATGCGGTTCTCGCCGACGATCGCGCTGACCATCATTGGCATCATCCCGATCATCGGTCTGCTCGCGTCGCTTGCCGGCTTCGTCCTGGCGATCGCGAACCTCATACTGATCTTCACGCAGAAGGAAAGCGTGTACGACAAGGTCGGCAAGACCCGGGTGGTCTCTGCCAAGTAGTCCCACACATCAGTTGCGACGTCGTCGAGGCCCGCGGGAAACCGCGGGCCTCGACGCGCGCGAGGTACCGCAGCCTCAGCGTTGATGATCCAACAGGTGTAGCGACCGGAGGCGGCGATCGAGGTGGCGCTCCATCGCCGACGAGGCAAGGTGGTCGACCTCGAACGTCGCCGGCCCGACCGGAAGCGCGAGCGCGTTGGGAAGTCGCCCACCCAGGATGAGCCGGAGGATTGTCACCGCCTGAGGAGTCACGGCGATTCCCTCCCGATGAGTGCGACACCGCAGCCCGCCTCCGTCCACGTCGAGCGCGACGAGATCGTCGACCTCATCGCATACCAGGCATGTCTCCACGTGGAGGCCGACGCCCTCCGCTGCGAGGAGTTTGAAGAAGAAGGCCGGTGCCACGAGCGGCGTGTCCCAGTTGGCCACAGCGCGCAAGCCACCGACCAGCATGTCGTAAAGGCCGGGGTTGACTTCGCCCTCCTGGCAGATCTGATCGACCGCCTCGAGCATCGCAGCCGCTCGACCCATCCGTTCAAGGTCGTCGCGCAACGCCGATTGCGCTTCGACGAGGTCAGCTTGGCTGACGATGTCGAGGTCGCCTCGGCTCTCGTACAGCTGAAGCGTCACATGGCTGCCGGGCTCAAGCCTCGAACCGAACTTCGACTTGGTCTTCCGAACCCCCTTGGCCACGGCTCGCACCTTGCCGCGGCCCTGGGTGCAGAACACGATGATCCGGTCCGCTTCACCGAGCTTGTAGGTGCGCAGAACCACGCCCACGTCGCGGTAGAGCGCCATGGCGCTAGGCGTCCTCGGCGGCCAGGCCCCCGAACCGACGCTCGCGTTGCTGGTACTCCCGGATGGAGTCGTAGAGGTGCCCACGCCGGAAGTCGGGCCACAGAACGT
>JAIBBP010000214.1 GCA_019694615.1 Microthrixaceae bacterium
GTCGTTGTGAAGGCGTTCTTCCCCGACGAGCCGATGAGCGCGGCCCGCCAGCGTCGGGCGGCCGAACAGCTCGTCGGGGTCGACGGGGTGCTCGAGCTGCTCGACCACGGCACGATGGAGGACGGTCGGCCGTTCATCGTCTCGCCGTTTCTGGCCGGCGGCTCGCTGGCGGATCACCTGGACAGGTTCGGATCGATGGCCCCTGAGCGCGTTGCGGACATGGGGGCGCAACTCGCGACTGCTCTGGGTAAGGCACACGCTTCGGGGATTCTGCATCGAGACCTCAAGCCGTCGAACATCCTGCTCACCGGAGAGGGTGCCCCGGTACTCGCAGACTTCGGTGCTGCGACGGGCGTCGAGCCCACGACCGCTACCGACACGGTGGCCCTCACGATCCTCTAGGCCGCTCCCGAGGTGCTGGAGAGCGGTGAGGCCGACGAACGATCCGACGTCTACTCGCTGGGTCTGACGCTGCTCAATGCCGCCACCGGCTCTCATCCGTTCGGCGAGGCGGAGGGTTCCGGTCTCGCCCCGTTGATCAACCGGATCTGTACCGTCGGCGCTCCGGATCCGGCCGACTTCGACTTGCCGAACGGCCTCGCAGCGGTGCTTCGGCGAGCCACGGCCGTCGACCCTGAACGCCGTTACCCCGACGGTGCAGCCTTCGCTGCAGCGCTCCGCGAGGTGGCCGAGGCGCCGGGTGTCGCGCCGTCGGACTCGGCGCCGGCACCTCTCCGGAGTCAGACCGCCGACAGCCCCCGGGGGCGATGGCTGCTTGGTGCGGCCGCTGTCGTTGTCCTCGCGGTGATCGCCGGTGTTGTGGTGTGGCAGGTGGCCGGCGACGACGATGCTGAGCTCGCCTCAAGCGTGACATCGACAACAGTCGGCGCAGGGACCACCACCTCGTTGCCGAGCAACCTCGGGCCAAAAGCCACCGATGCGAACGGCGAGTTGGGCGCGCTCTACGTCGTCGACGACTTCACGTATGCCGGCCAGATGGCCCGGGCATGCGAACGGAGCGAGCGCTGGGTCGCAATGTCGGTCCACGCCGACCAGGAGGACCGTGACGCCGGTGTCGCCGAGCCCTGGGTGGCGGTCAGCGGAAAGCAGGCCGGGACGTTCATGGCCTATCTGCCGTGCGAGAACGGCGGGAGGAACATCCGCTACGTGCTCCGAGCGCCGGGTCGGTGGTTCGTCACCCTCGCGCAGTTCCCTCAGGACCAGTACGACCTGATGGTCGGCTGGATGCGGGAGAACGAGACGAGCCCCGCTCCCGATTACAGCGTCAGTCCCGAGATCATCGACACCCTCAAGGACTCCGCCAACTACCTCGGGTGGTCGATCATCGATCGCGCCGCGTAGGGCCGGCTAGAGGTCGAACGTCGCGACCACCGGTGCGTGGTCGGACCAGCGTTCCGCATAGGTCGGGGCCCGGTGCACCAGAACGTCCTTCGCCAACGTGGCGAGGTCCGGCGACGCGATCAGGTAGTCGATCCGCCACCCGGCGTCGTTGTCGAACGCCTTGCCGCGCCACGACCACCAGGTGTAGGGACCGGCGGCGTCCCCGCCGAAGCGACGGCCGAGGTCCACGAAACCGAGGTCGGCAAGCAGATCCAGTCGTTCCTGCTCCTCTGGGAGGAAGCCGGCCTTGCCCCGGTTGCCCTTCCAGTTCTTGATGTCGCGCCAGTCGTGGGCAACGTTGAGGTCGCCGGTGAGAAGCACGTGGCGGCCGCTAGCGACGACAACGGTCAGCCGTTCGATGATCGCGTCGAGGAACGCGAGCTTCTCCTCCATGCGGGCGGGATCGTCGGCCTGGCCGGTATGTACGTAGCTGGACGCCACGGTCAGGCCGCGGCCGTCAGCGGTCTCTATCGTGCCTTCGATCCAACGGCCGGCCCCATCGAATCGGCCGCAGGCGAGCTCCCCGGTGGTGTCGGTGACGGCGGTGAGTGCCGCGACGGCGACTCCCGCTCGCCCCTTGAGTGCGGAGGGCGCGTGGATGGTGGTCCACTCCTCACCGAGTGCTGGACCGACGACGTCGTCGGGGGCTCGCACCTCCTGCAGCGCCATCACATCGGGCCGTTCGGAGGCGACCCAGGCCCCCATCCCACGACGGAGAGCCGCCCGGAGGCCGTTGACGTTGATGGTGGCGACCGACAGTGTCACGCCCGGAAGTCTCGCAGAGGTGCTGCGGCGTGCGAAGCTGTCTCTCCTGACACACCGTCAGATCAGGCTCATCGCACGAGGGGTGGAAGATGCAGCAGCGCGACATCGACGCGTTCCAGTTCGCCGGCCAGGACATTCCGTGGCTCCTGAACCACTGGGCCGATGCCGCCCCGGACCGAGCGTTCCTGGTCTGGGAACCCAAGGACGCCGAAGGGCGTACGTGGACCTACCGTCAGTTCGTCGACGACGTCGAGAAGGTGGCGGCAGCCCTGGTGTCGCGGGGGGTCACCCTCGGTGACAAGGTGCTGATCCACGCCGAGAACTGCCCCGAAGCGGTGCTCGCCTGGTACGCGTGCGCTCGAATCGGCGCCGTCGGCGTCACGACCAACACCCGCAGCGTCGCCGCGGAGATCAACTACTTCGCGACCCACACCGGCTGCGTCGGGGCGATCACTCAACCGCAGTTCGCCGCGGTCGTGGACGAGGCGGTGCCCGATATCGGCTGGTTCGTCGTCACCGCCGACGACTCCGGAATCCCCGCATCCGCAGAGCCAGTCGACCGCCCCCATGACGGCTTCGACATGCTCCTCGAACACGACCTGCCCGAGGCCCCCCGTCACACTCTCGATCCGCTGTTGCCGGCCGGGATCCTGTTCACCTCCGGTACGACCTCGCGCCCCAAGGCAGTCGTGCACACCCACGGCAACGCTCTGTGGGCGGCCAAGACCGGCCCGCTGAACATCGACATGGAAGAGGGCGACGTCTACCTCATCTACCTGCCGTTCTTCCACGTCAACGCGCAGAGCTGGTCGATCTGGACCACGCTCGGTGTCGGCGGCACGGTCGTCATGCAGCCCCGCTTCTCGGCGAGTCGGTTCTGGGACGTCATCATCAAGCACAGCGTCACGCACATCTCGCTGATCCCGTTCGTGTTCAAGGCCGTTGCCCCCCAGCCGATCCCCGAACACACCGTGAAGGTCGGCGTGTTCGGGCTCATCATGCCCGAACTCGACGACTGGCTCGGAATGAGGGTCGTCGCCGCGTACGGCATGACCGAGACCGTGATTCACGCGGTCCGCGACAACAAGTTCGAGCGCTATCCGCGCCTCGCTATGGGACGGGTCGCACCCGGCTACGAACTGCTCATCGTCGATCCCGAGACCAAGGAGATCACCAAGGAAGGTGAGATCGGGGAGATCTGGCTGCGTGGCACCCGCGGCATTCAGCTCTTCCTGGAGTACTTCGACAACGAGGAGGCCAACAACAAGGCCTTCAACGAGGACGGCTGGTTGATGACCGGCGACCTCGTCCTGCTCGGCCCGAACGGCAACCTCGAGTACCGCGACCGCGACAAGGACGCACTGAAGGTCGGTGGCGAGAACGTCTCGGCCCGCGAGGTCGAGGATCAGGTGCGGACGGTGCCGGGCATCGCCGATGTTGCTGTCGTCGGCAAGAGCCACGAGATGTTGGACCAGGTGGCGGTGGCGTTCGTCGTGAAGGCCGACCCGAACCAGGACGACGACGAGTTGGCGACATCGATCATCGACACCTGTAGGCAGAACCTCGCCGACTTCAAGGTGCCCCGCGCCGTCTACTTCGTCGACGACTTCCCCAAGGCGACCCTCGACAAGGTCGCCAAGAACGAGCTGCGCGACATGGCCGACGCCCACCCGCCGGTCTGAACTCCACCCCAGCCCGTTCTGTCCTGCGAGAGCACCGGACGGGTGGTGCTCTCGCAGGACAGAACGAGCCTCGCGGGTCTCGTGGGGTCAGTCCCTCCCTCCGAACGCCTTGCCCATGTTGTGGGTCCAGGACTTCTCCTCGGAGCGTTCGGCGATGCGCCAACCGTCCGGGGTGCGCTCGAATCGATCGAGGTACCAGAGTCCGCAGAAGAACATGCGCGGCTCGCCTGACTCGCCTTCGGCGCGCGCTACTCCCATCGGGTTGAAGCACATGGTGCGGCCCGACGCCGTGTCGCCGTCGATGCTCAGCATCGGGTTCGCGATGAGGTGCTGGAACGTCGGAAACGGAGCCAGCGTCTCTGCGAGATACGCCTGAATCTCGGGGACTGAGCCTCGCGGTCCGCCGAACGCGGTGTAGTCGATGACGGCGTCGGGCGTGAAGATCTCCTCGAAGTCGCCGTAGGCGCGCGTGTCGACGGCGTGGGAGTAACGCGCCATCAGGTCCATCAGTTCGAGGCGATCGGAGATCTCTTGGAGGTCGAGCATCCCCGCATCATCGCAGCGATCGGCGCAGTTACAGCACCACCAATCTTCGCTACTCGTTCACCCCGTGTTCACCTCGGAAACGTCGACCGTCCACTCTCGATTCCTAGGTTCGCGCTCGTCAACGGATACCCCCCCGACCGGTCGACGTCTCCCCGGCATCGACCGAACAGCCAAGGAGGCTGAATCAGATGAATCCCGCTCGAAAGCGTTCCCGCACGATGATCGCCCTTCCAGTCGCACTGCTGGCGGCCCTGGGCCTCGTCGTCACCGCGTGTGGTGACGACACGTCGAGTACCTCCAACACGACGGCGGCCGAGTCCGGTGAAGCCACGACGACGACGGCTGCCGCTGGCCTCGACATCGACTACGCGTCGCTGTCGGGCACCCTCAACGGCACCGGCGCCTCCTTCCAGGACGCGCTTCAGCAGACGGTCAAGGGTGAGTTCGAGAAGGAAGCCACCGGCGTCACCGTCAACTACGCCAAGTCGGGTTCGTCGGCCGGCAAGGCCGACCTCGCCGGCAACATCGTCCAGTTCGCCGGCACCGACAGCCTCATCAAGGAAGCGGACCTGGCGACCTTCACCGGTGGTGAGGTCCTCTACTTCCCGATCGCCGCCGCGCCGATCACCATCTCCTACAACCTCGAGGGTGTCGACGAGTTGAACCTCAGCGCCGACACGATCGCCGCCATCTTTCAGGCTGAGATCACCACATGGGACGCTCCGGAGATCGCTGCGGACAACCCCGACGCCGAACTCCCGTCGACGCCCATCGCCGTCGTTCACCGCTCCGACGGTTCGGGCACCACGTCGAACTTCACCAAGTACCTCAAGAAGGCCGCTCCGTCGGTGTGGAAGCTCGACGCCGGTGACACGGTGAACTGGCCGGCCAGTACGCAGGGTGCCGAGAAGAACAGCGGCGTCGCCGCCCTCATCGGCTCCACCGACGGTGCCGTGGGCTACGTCGACCTCGCCGACTCGGTGTCGGCAGGCCTGAAGCGGGCATCGGTCAAGAACCAGGCCGGCAGCTTCGTCGAGGCCAAGCTCCCCGGTGCGTCCGCCGCCCTCGCTGGTGCCGAGATTGCCGATGACTTGACCTACGACCCCCTCGACGCCGCCGGTGATGACGCCTACCCGATCACCTCGCCGACGTGGGTCATCGTCTACAAGAAGCAGGCCGATGCCGGTATCGCCGATGCGCTCAAGGGCTACCTCAACTTCATGCTCACCAAGGGCCAGGAGCTTGCGCCGACCGTTGGCTACGCACCGCTTCCCGCCGAACTCCAGGCCAAGGCCATCGAGCAGCTCAACGAGATCGGCTGACGTCGAGATGACCGACCTTTCCCTCCGACCGGCCGCGGTCACCATCGACGATCTCGCCGGTGACCGCAACGCCACCCGCCCCGACACGCTGTTCAGCAACGGGGCCAAGGTGGCCGGCTACCTCGTCCTCGTGATCCTCGCGGCGATCGCCGTCAGCACGACGACCAAGGCATGGCCGGCGTTCCGGTCGGAGGGGGTCGGATTCTTCCTCTCCGACAACTGGGTACCGAGCCAGGGCCACTTCGGTGCCCGGGCGATCATTTACGGCACCCTCGTCGTGTCGGCAATCGCCCTGGTTGTCGCGGTGCCGCTCAGCATCGGCATCGCATTGTTCATCACGGAGCTGGCGCCGCGCCGCATCCGGTCGTCGATCACCACGGTGATGGACGTGCTTGCCTCGGTCCCCTCCGTCGTGTTCGGTCTGTGGGGATTCCTGATCCTCCGACCGGACCTCAAGGACTTCTACAACGGCGTCGCCGACGCGGTGAGCGGCATTCCGGTATTGCGCTCCGTGTTCGGTGAGAGCCTGTCGGGACAGAGCTTCATGACCGCCGGGCTCATCGTCGGGCTCATGATCGTGCCGATCATCACGTCGATCGTCCGTGAGGTCTTTCAAACAGTCCCGATCAACGAGAAGCATGGCGCGTTGGCGTTGGGATCCACCCGCTGGGAGATGATCCGTGGCGTGGTGTTCCCGCACTCCACCGGGGGTGTCGTGGGTGCCGTGATGCTCGGACTGGGTCGAGCGATGGGCGAGACGATCGCCGTCGCCCTGGTCATCGGGGCCAGCCCACAGATCACCGCGAACCTGTTCGGCCAGGGTGAGGCGATGCCCTCGGTCATCGCACGAAACCTCAACGAGGCGAGCGGCAACTACCGGGCGGCGCTCATCGGTCTCGGCGTCGGCCTGTTCGCGCTGACGATCCTGATCAACATCTCGGCCCGGCTCCTGGTCAAGCGGGCCAACGCAACGAAGGGAGCTCGGTGATGGCGACGGTGACGGTCGACGCCCCGACGCCCCGTACCGCCGATGCTTCGTCGGCCCAGCATCACCCGCTTCAGAGCAGTCTGTCTCGGGGGCGTCGCACTCGGAACCGGCTCGCGAACGCCTGGATGATCCTCTCGTTGGCGATCGCTGCCGTGCCGCTGCTCGCTGTTCTCGTCGTCCTCGTTGTGAAGGGCGCAGGTCTCATCGCCAGCACCGACTGGTGGACTGAGTCGATCCCGTCGAACGTCGCTGCCAACGCGTTCGGCACGCAGGAAGCGCAGGACGCGTTCGGCAACGTCGGGACAGTCGCCAAGACCGAGGAAGTCGTCTACGGCATGCAGCCGGCGATTGTCGGAACGCTCCTCACCACCGGCCTTGCCGCGTTGCTCTCGATACCCCTGGGTATCGCCGCTGCGGTGTATCTCAACGAGTACGGCGGCAAGAACCGCTCGGCGAGCACCATTCGCTTCTTCACCGATGTGATGACCGGCGTGCCGTCGGTGGTCATGGGCATCTTCGTCTACACGGTGTGGGTGCTGAACTTCGAGCAGAGCGGTCGCTCGGGGCTCGCCGGCGGACTCGCCCTCGCGTGTCTGATGCTGCCGGTCGTGGTCAGGTCAGCTGAGGAGATGCTGCGGCTGGTGCCGAACTCATTGCGGGAGGCGTCTGCAGCGCTAGGGACCCCCAAGTGGAAGACGACGACCCGTGTCGTCCTCCCCGCCGCTATGCCGGGAATCACGTCCGGCGCGATGCTGGCGATCGCTCGGGCCGCGGGCGAGACGGCGCCAATCCTGTTCACCGTCGGCGTTGTCTCTGCGACGAACTTCTCGCTGTTCGGTCAGAACACGACGCTGTCCGCTCAGATCTTCTCGAACGCTACCCAGCCGGGTGGCGAGTCGATCGCATGGGGCGCGGCGCTCACGCTCATCGTGGTGGTGATGGCGTTCACGCTGGCGGCACGGTTCGTGTCGTCGAAGTTCGCCGTCCGCATCGACCAGTAGGCGCCTCCCACCCCCCGAGCTCGTTCTGTCCTGCGAGAGCACCACCCGTCTGGTGCTCTCGCAGGACAGAACGAGGGTCGGAGGGCGGCGGTGGGGCCGCCCGTTACTGTGGCGCGGTGAGGCGACTGTTCGGGACGCACCAGATGGCGGAATGGGTCGGCCAGGCGGCCCCTCCGGTGCTGCTGTCCTGGGTCGCAGCACGCGTCCTCCTCACACTGTCATTTGCGATCGCCAACGGCCTCGCATCCCACGTTCGTTTGCCCTTCGGCCGCCTGCATCTCGAGCAAGGACTCGTGTCCTGGGACGGCGCCTACTACCGGGTGCTGTCGGAGCAGGGATACCGCGATGTGCCGTTGGAGGTCGTGCGGTTCTTCCCTCTGTACCCCGGCCTTTCGCGGTTCTTTGCGCCGCTGGTCGGCGGGCGTCACGACGTGGCGCTCGTGATCATCGCCAACATCGCCGCGATGGTCGCGATGTTCCTGTTGTGGAAGCTCGTCACCGAACTCGGCTTCGACCGAAACGTCGCGTCGCGGGCCGTGGTGCTCACTGCGCTCTTCCCGGCTGGGATGTGCCTGGTGTTCGCCTACGCCGAGGCGCCGTTCCTCGTGGCGCTCATGTTCGCAGCAATCCTGCTGACCAGGGGCCAGCCGCTGGCGGCGGTGGTGCCGCTTCTCGCCGTCGGGCTGCTCCGCCCGACCGGCATCATGGTCAGTCTCGCCGTGCTGATCCTGGCTTGGAAGGCGTACGACGCAGGGCGGGCAGGGGGAAACCCGATGTCGCTCCGCCGGTTCGTCGAGTGGTGCGCCGCGATCGCCGCGCCTGTTGCCGGCCTGGTGGGGTATCTCGTCTGGTTGGAGGCGACCGCAGGCCGGGGACGAGCACCGCTGGAGGTTCAGAGCGAACTCCGCGCCGGGTTCCGCGAGCCCTTCACTCGGGTGTTGAAGGCGCTTTGGGATGTCGGGACCGGTCATTTTCGCGACGTCTACAACCTGGCGTTCCTCATCGTCCTGATCGCCGCGGTGGTGATCGCCGTCGTGCGACGACTGCCTGCCGCGTGGACCGCCTACCTCGTGTTCGGGCTGCTCGTGGCGTGCTCGGCCAACAACATCGATTCGCTGGGTCGCTACGGGATGCTGCTGGCACCGACGCTGCCGCTCGCGCTGGGTGTCGTCCTGACCAGGAGGTCGTGGTTCGTCGTCGCGGTGACCGTCAGTTCCATCGGCTTCGTGTGGTTCACCGTGGTCGCGACGCTCGGACTCGTCGTTCCCTGACGGGTGGGGCCGACGACGAGCCCGGTGCCGCTGAACGCAGTACCGTCGCCCTATGCCTCGTCGTTCACGGAAGTCTGCTGCCAGCCCTACCGAGGTCTCGATCACCATCGAGGCTCCGGCCGACCGCCTCTACGACATCGTCAGCGACGTCACGAAGATGGGTCGGATCAGCCCTGAATGCACCGGCGGCAAGTGGCTCGGCAAGGCGAAGGGGCCTGCTGTCGACGCCCGGTTCAAAGGCACCAACCGCCGCGGGCCGGTGTTCTGGTCGACGACCAACCGGGTGATCGAAGCGAACCGCGGTCGGGAGTTCTCCTTCGAGACCCAACAGAGCGGTGCCCGATGGCGTTACCGATTCGAACCGGCCAGCGAAGGCGGCACCGTCGTGACGGAGTCCCACGAGATGTTCCGACGCCGTCCGGCGGTCGCCTGGGTGTTCTCGACATTGCTGCTCGGCGGTGCGAAGGACCACGACGAGGAGATGCACGCGGGCATGCGAACCAGCCTTGAACGACTCAAGGCCGCTGCCGAGAACCCGGCACCGGAGCGACGCAGGCGGTTCCGGCGGTCTCGGCGCTAGCCGCGCCGCCGCGAGGCCACCACCCAGGAGTCTCCTCCGCGCCCTCCGGACGGGCATGTAGAGCATGGCTTGAGTGTCAGTGGATCTCGCTAGGATCGAACATATGTTCTGGGACGAGCTTGCTGGGGTGTTGGACGGTGTGGTCCCGGTGATCGAGGCGGCCGATCAGACACTGCTGGACACCGCCCGGAAGATCGAAACCGCTCGGCGGCGTTTGGATGCGGTGCAGGCGTTGGTGGTCGGCGAACTGGATGTCCGCGGCACGACCGACATTGCGGATGGGTTGGCGACCGGCCGTTGGTTGTCACGGGAAGCGGGGATCTCCGATGGCGCTGCGAGCGGTCTGGTCAGAGTCGCACGAGCGCTCCGGGTCGATCTCCCCGCGACCGCTGAAGCGCTGGGGTCGGGGGAGATCGGGTTCGAACACGCCAACGTCATGACCGACGCGGTGAACCCCCGGATCGCATCAGCGTTTCGGGAGATCGAAACCGAACTGATCGACCAGGCCGCAGGGATGGCGTTCCGGGTGTGGCGCAAGCACGTGAAGACGATTGCGGCCCTGTTGGATCAGGACGGCGGCTACGACCCCGACGACGACGTCTACTCCAACCGGCTGAGTGTCCGCGGGTCCGCGGACGGGACTGATGTGTCCGGCCGGTTGGTGGGGTCGGCGGCGGTGACGGTTCGTGAGGCGATCGAACAGACCGCTGATGACCTGTACAAGCTGTGGGCCGCCGACGCCGACGCGACCGGTGGCGAGATCGCCATCCCCAACCGGGCCACATTGCGGGCGTTGGCATTGGAGGAACTGTGCCGCAGCGCCACGATCGCCGGTGCGACCGGCAGGTTCGACGACGAACCCCTCCCCGAACCCGAACCCGAAACGGCACCCGATGCCGAAGCGGACGACGAAACCCAAGCTGACGATGACATCGACGCCGACACCCAACCCGCCGCCGCTCCCACGGGCGGTCGGGTGTGTTCGGGATGTTGCCTCGGGCGTAGCACCGCCAGGTCGGAAGCGACGCTGGTGTTCAACTGGCAGGTACCCGACATCGTGTACGACCGGTTCAACGTTGCGCACCGCCGCCAAGCACTCGGCCCGTTGATGTGCGATCTCGATGTCGGGCCCGTGATCCTCGACGCCCTGGGTGTCCCGTTGGATCTCGGGCGTACGGAGCGGTTCTTCACCCGCGACCAACGCCGAGCGCTGGCACGCCGTGACGGCGGGTGTGTGTTTCCCGGGTGCGGGGCGCTCCCGCACCGCTGCGACGCTCACCATGTCGTGCATTGGATCGACGGCGGCCCCACCGACGTCGCCGCAGGAGTGCTGCTCTGCCGCCGCCACCACGGCGTCGTGCACCGCACCGGGTGGGCGATCCACATCGGTGACGACGGATGGGCGTGGATCACCACCGCCTGGGGCCGAAAGCACTGGTGCCAGCAACACCAGAAGATCCGACCAGGCCCCGCACCACCCCCCGCGCAAGCGGCGTGACCCCCCCCCAAGCCGACTTCAGCGCGCCCAGGCGAAGCTGTCGCCTGTCTCCCTGCATGGCCCGAACTACGCCGGCTCGCCGAGGCAGGTGCCGATGGAGCGGGCAGTTCGCAGTGCGCCGCAGTCCGGCGGTACGAGCCGCGCCCGTCCCGCGATGTCGGCGAGCGGCACAAGTTTCGCCACGTCGCCGTCGAGCGCGACCATCACGTTGCGCGCTCCGGCCTCGATTGCGAGCACGGCCTCGGCGCCGTACCGCAGTCCGAGGAGCCGATCCGGTGCTGTGGGTGATCCGCCTCGGAGGAGGTGGCCGAGCGACAACGACCGGGCCTCCTTCCCGGTCAGCTCCTCCAATTGGGCGGCGATGGTGGCCGCGACGCCGCCAAGACGGCTCGAACCCTCGACCGTGGTGACGGTGCCACCGATGGGCGTCGCTCCCTCGGCGACGACCACGATCGAAAAGTCCTGGCCGCGGTCGGCGCGTTCCTTGACCCGATCGGCGACGACGCTGATGTCGTAGGGGATCTCAGGGATGAGAATCGCGTGGGCGGCAGCCGCGATACCTGCATGCAGCGCGATCCAGCCGGCTGTGCGCCCCATCACCTCGATGACCATGACGCGTCCGTGGGCTGTCGTGGTACTGACGAGACGGTCGATGCACTCGGTGGCGAAGGCCACCGCGGAGTCGAACCCGGTCGTCAGATCGGTGTGCTCCAGATCGTTGTCGATGGTCTTTGGAACGCCGATCGTCGGGATGCCTTCGAGGCTGATCTGATGCGCGATGTTGAGGGACCCGTCGCCACCAACCGCGACGAGTACGTCGATCTCGAGTTCGCGCAGCCGCTGGGCGACGTCGGGGCCGCGCCCCACCTGGAACGGGTTGCCTCGGTTGGTCGTGCCGAGCATCGTGCCTCCCATGTGCGTGATGTCTCGGACGTCGTCGCGCCCGAGCAGCATGACGCCCTCGCCGTGGCTGTGTTCGCCGAACAGACCGTCGTAGCCGTCGCGGATGCCGAGCACCTCCCACTCCCGATCGAGGGCGCCCAGGGTGACGGCACGAATGACGGCGTTCAGTCCTGGGGCGTCGCCGCCGCCAGTGTTGAGTGCGATCCGACGGACTGCTGTGGGGGACATCTCCAAATACTGGTCGATGGCGTGAGCGGCGGAGGCGCGTGGCTGGGTCAACAACGGTCGGCGCGGGGTAACCCTGCCAGTCCCTGGCGGGGGACTATCCCTCGAGGAGCACTTCGCGAAGCTTCGCGGCGAACGCTGCGGGGTCGTTGTCGGAGGACCATTCGTTGGCAGCGAAGCCTCCGTGGTCGCCGGGGAAGATCGCCGGTTCGAGGCCGAGCACCTGGGCGACTGCTTCACCACCGCGCCGG
>JAIBBP010000056.1 GCA_019694615.1 Microthrixaceae bacterium
CACCTGCTTGATTGACGACCGCTTCGAATCGCCGTTGTCGAGCGGCTCGAAGCGCTCGGCGTCCTCGCCGCCTTCGCCGGTGTTGGACTTGCCGCCCAGACGGTTCATGGCGATCGCCAGCGTCTCGTGGGCCTCTGCGGAGATCGAGCCGTAGCTCATCGCGCCGGTCGAGAACCGCTTGACGATCTCGGTGGCCGGCTCGACCTCGTCGAGCGGTACCGGCGTCACGTCCTCGGAACGCAGCCGGAACAACCCACGCAGCGTCGCCAGGTTCTCCGACTGGTCGTTGACCAGCGACGTGTACTCCTTGAAGACCTTGTACTGACCGGTCCGCGTCGCGTGCTGGAGCTTGTACACCGTCTTGGGGTTGAACAGGTGGTACTCGCCCTCGCGACGCCACTGGTACTCGCCGCCGTACTCGATGTCGCGGTGGGCGACCTCCTCGGGGCGGTCCGGGTACGCCTTGACGTGGCGACGGCGCACCTCCTCGGCGATGGTGTCGACGTCGATGCCACCGAGACGGCTGACCGTCCCCGTGAAGTACTCGTCGACGACATCGGAACCGAGTCCGATCGCCTCGAAGATCTGGGCGCCGGTGTAGGACGCGACCGTCGAGATGCCCATCTTGGACATCACCTTGAGGATGCCCTTCGACGCCGCCTTGATGTAGTTGTCGACGGCCTGACGGAACGAGACGTCGGTGAGGATCCCGTTGCGGATTCGGTCCTCGATCGAATCGAACGCAAGGTACGGGTTGACCGCAGCGGCGCCGTACCCGATGAGCAGGCAGAAGTGATGGATCTCGCGGGCCTCGCCGGTCTCGACGATGAGGCCGACCTTGGTGCGGGTCTTGTTGCGGATGAGGTGGTGGTGCACCGCGGCGGTGAACAGCAGCGACGGGATCGGCGCCATGTCCTCGTCGGTCCGCCAGTCGCTGAGGATCAGCAGGCTGTAGCCCTCGGCGATCGCGTCGGACGCCTCCTGGCGGATCCGCTCCAGAGCCTGACGAAGCCCCTCGCCGCCCTCGGCGACGGGATAGAGACACGAGATGCGCTTGGTGCGGAATCCGAGGTGAGCCTCCTCGACGTGCTCCAGCTTGGCGAGCTCGTCGTTGTCGAGGATCGGCCGGGGCAGCTCGATGAGCCGGGCGCTGCGCGGCTGGGGATCCAGCACGTTGCCCTCGGGGCCGACCATCCGGCCGACGCTCGTCACCAACTCCTCGCGGATCGCGTCGAGCGGTGGGTTGGTGACCTGCGCGAACAGCTGCGCGAAGTAGTCGAACATCAACCGCGGCCGGTTCGACAACACGGCGATGGGCGTGTCGGTCCCCATCGAGCCGAGGGCCTCGTAACCCGTCCTGGCCATCGGGTCGACGATGAGCTTCAGTTCCTCGTGGGTGTAGCCGAACGTCTGCTGCTCACGCCGAGTCTCGAGCTCGGATTCGGTGATGTGGATCACGTCGGGCAGATCGTCGAGGTGGACGAGGTTGTCGTCGAGCCACTGCTGATAGGGCAACGCCGTCGCCAGCTGGTCCTTGATCTCCTGGTCGCCAACGATGCGGCCCTGCGCCGTGTCGATGAGGAACATCTTTCCGGGCTGGAGCCGCCCCTTGTGGACGACGGTTGCGGGATCGATGTCGAGCGTGCCGACCTCCGATGCCATCACCACGAGGCCGTCCTCGGTCACCCAGTAGCGGCTGGGCCGCAGGCCATTGCGGTCGAGCACCGCTCCCACCAGCGTTCCGTCGGTGAACACGACCGACGCCGGTCCGTCCCACGGCTCCATCAGACACGAGTGGTAGCGGTAGAACGCCCTGCGCTCCGGTGACATGTCGGCGTGGTTCTCCCACGCCTCGGGGATCATCATGAGCACCGCGTGGGGCAGGTCGTAGCCACCGAGGTGCAGCAGCTCGAGCGCCTCGTCGAAGCGGGCGGTGTCCGACGCTCCCGGCGTGCAGATCGGGAACACGCGACTGATGTCGCCTTCGCCGAAGTGCGGTGACCGGATCATCGCCTCGCGGGCGCGCATCCAGTTCTGGTTGCCCTGGACCGTGTTGATCTCACCGTTGTGGGCGACGAACCGGTAGGGGTGCGCGAGCGGCCACGACGGGAACGTGTTGGTCGAGAACCGGGAGTGCACCAACGCGATCGCCGACTCGACGCGGGGATCGGTCAGGTCGGGGAAGAACGGGGCGAGTTGCGGCGTCGTGAGCATGCCCTTGTAGACCAGGGTGCGCGACGACAGGGACGAGAAGTAGACGAGCGGGTCGCCGTTGTCGTCACGAAGCTCGTGCTCGATCCGCTTGCGGGCGACGAACACACGACGATCGAGATCGAGGCCGGCGAGGCCCTCGTGTGAACCGATGAAGATCTGACGGAACACCGGCATCACGCCGAGCGCCGAGTAGCCGATGTCGGCGCCGACCGGGTCGATCGGCACGTCGCGCCACCCGAGCACGGTCAGCCCCTCGGAGTCGACGATCTTGTCGACCGCCTCGGCAGCGCCGTCGGTGTCGGCCGTGCTGCTGGGGAGGAACGCAAGGCCGACGGCGTAGTGCCCCGGAGCCGGGAGCTCGAAGTCGACGACGTCGCGCAGGAACCGATCCGGAACCTGGATCAGGATGCCTGCACCGTCGCCGGTGTTGACCTCGGCACCGGTCGCACCCCGGTGCTCCAGGTTGCACAGCGAGCTGATCGCCTGGGCCACGAGGCGATGGCTGCGAGTGCCGTCCATCTGCGCGACGAAGGACACCCCGCACGCGTCGTGTTCGTTCTCGGGGCTGTACAGGCCCTGCGCCGACGGCGACTTCGATGCGGCGTTGCGGCCGATCTGGACGGGCACGCTGCCTGGGACGTCCTTGCTCAACATGGTTCTCCCCTGGTGGATCGGGGCTGCGACGGCACCGGCCGGCGCAGCGAGGCGTCACGCCAGGGACGCCATTGGCCCTGGGAGAGGTGCAACAGGATACTTCGCCCGGGGGTGACCATCACAACCGAGTAAGTCGGGCCGAGTTAGCGTCGTCGTCGTGGCCGCGCAGTCCCGCCCGTGGGGGTACCTCGCCGGGCTGGGGCTGGCGGCGTTTGCCATCGGCAGCTTGGCGGGCTGGGTCGACAGTTCCGCCAGCTCGGACAGCGGAATGGTGACACCAGCGGTCCGCCTCGCTGACCCGGCCTCGCCAACCACTTCGCCGGTCCTTGTCGGCGGCGTCAGCAGCGTCGTTGCACCCACCTCGACGACCACGACGATCGATCCCGATGCCCCGCCGGCGCAACAGACCGGTGCCGGCAATCCCGTCACGTTCGTCTTCGGTGGCGACGTCCACTTCGACGGGCCGCTCGCCGCGACCCTCGCCAACGAACCGGCCGCCGTGTTCGCCGGTTTGCAACCGGCGCTGGCCGACGCCGACGTCGCCGTCGTGAACCTGGAGTCGGCCATCGGTTCAGGAGGCCGGAAGGCGCCGAAAGCGTTCAACTTCCAGGCGGCACCAGCCGCGTTCGACGCGCTCACCGCCGCCGGCGTCGACGTCATCTCGATGGCCAACAACCACGCCCTTGACTATGGCCAGGACGGGCTCGTGCAGACCTTCGCCGCAGCAGCGGCGGTCGACGCACCGATCATCGGCGTCGGCGGCAACGAGATGGCCGCGCTGGCCCCGTGGACTGCCACGGTCAACGGCCAACGGATCGCCGTCATCGCTGCGACCTCCGTGCTCGACGGCAACCTCATCAGGGACTGGACTGCGACTGAGGACCATCCGGGAGTCGCGTCGGCCAAACGGGTGGACCAACTCCTCGCCGCGGTCGCGCAGGCCCGAGCCGTCGCCGACACCGTCGTGGTGTTCCTGCACTGGGGCACCGAGGCGACGTTCTGCCCGAACCGGAACCAGCAGGACCTCGCCCCACGACTCATCGGTGCCGGCGCCGACATCGTCGTCGGCAGCCACGCCCACCGGGTGCTCGCCGGCGGCCACCTGGGCCACGCGTATGTCCACTACGGACTGGGGAACCTCGTGTTCAAGGCCGGCGGCGCCGACAGCCGCGACACCGGACTGCTGCGGGTGACCGCCACCGGCCGGCGGATCGACGCTGCCGAGTGGCTTCCGGGACGGATCGGCACCAACTACGTCCCGACGTTGCTCGATGGTGCCGACCGGGACCGGGAGCTGGCTACGTGGAACTCCCGCCGAGCCTGCTCCGACCTGGCGGAGGCGCCGGGCTGACCCCCGCCGGCCAGCTTTGGGGGATTTCTGCGAACAGGTCACTCGAATCCCCCAAACTTCGGGCGATGATGGACGGGTGAGCCACGACAGCCGCCGGATCGACGACTTCCTAGAGTTCATCGACGCCTCTCCGTCGCCCTACCACGCCGCCACCGAAGCGCAAGCACGTCTCCACAGCGCCGGGTTCGGCCCGCTCACGACGCTCAGCGACGGGCCGATCCCCGCACGGGGCTCGATTCGGTCCGGCGGGATGATGATCGCGTGGAACGTCGCGTCGGCCGGGGGCTCGTGGCGGATCATCGGGGCGCACACCGACTCCCCCAACCTCCGCATCAAGCCCCACCCCGACCTAGGCGGTTCCGGAATGCGCCGCCTCGCTGCCGAACCGTACGGCGGGGCGCTGCTCAACTCCTGGCTCGACCGTGATCTCGGCCTGTCGGGCCGGGTGTCACTCTCGTCACGTCCCGGTGAGCGACCCACCGACGTGCTGTTCCGCGTCGACGGGCCGCTCCTGCGGGTTCCCCAACTCGCGATCCATCTCGACCGTGAGATCAACGAGCGCGGCCTCCTGCTCAACAAGCAGCACCACCTCAACCCGGTGTGGGGTCTCGGAGATCCGGGAGAAGGCGATTTCCGCTCCTGGCTCGCCGGCGAACTCGGCGTTGGCCCCGACCGGATCCTGGCGTGGGACGCGATGTGCCACGACGTTCAGCCAGCGGCGCTGTTGGGAGTCTCCCGGGAACTGATCAGCGCGCCCCGTCTCGACAACCTCTGCTCGTGCTACGGGGCGATCAGCGCGCTGACCGCCGCCGACCCGGGAGCCGGCAACGTGATGATCGCGCTGTTCGACCACGAGGAAGTCGGGTCCGAGACCGCTACCGGCGCGGCGTCGCCGCGCTTGGCGCAGGTCCTCGATGCGCTCGGTGGCTACGACGCGGCGACGTCGCGGGTTCTGTCCGCCGACATGGCCCACGGAACCCACCCGAACTATCCCGAGCGTCACGAGCCGAACCATCCGATCCGCCTCGGCGGCGGCCCCGTCGTGAAGGTGAACGTCAACCAGCGCTACGCGACCGACGCGGTGACCGCCGGAGAGTTCGCTGCGATCTGCGACGACGTCGGCGTGCCCCGCCAGACCTACTCGCACCGCTCCGATCTGGCGTGCGGGTCGACGATCGGCCCGATCACCGCCGCCCGTCTGGGCGTCCCCACCGTCGACGTGGGGATGGCCCAGTTGTCGATGCACTCGTCGCGGGAGTTGATGGCGGCGGCCGACGTCGACCACATGGTGACCGCTTTCGCCGCCTGGCTCGCCGAGGCCTGAAGCGATCGGGCCTGCGGGTCAGGTCGTGGGCGGCGGGTCGGGGATGGAGCCGAGCACCCCCTCGACGAACGTGCGTTCCTCGGGGCCGACCGGAACGGCGGAGTACCGGGCCCGATCCACCGACGCCCCGACGGTCACCAGGCGATCGTCCCCGACACGGACGGCGAGGTCGGCAGCGTAGGCCGACGTCGTCTCAGCCGGTTCCCTGGGGCGACCCCACCGCTCGCCGACCCGTTCGAGTACGACCTCCGTCGTCGCCGGCCAGGAGTCGCCCACGCCTGTCGTCGCCGTGCTTCGGCGCGAACGCCGACGGAGTCGGGCAATCAGTGAGCGCACGCTCTCGATCACCACTCCCCCGAACGCCGCCACGGCCCCGACGACCAGCAACGCCCACGAGATGGCCGACACCACTGCGGCCGTGGTGTCGGGCAGCGGACCCGACAGGGGCACCCCCGCCGTCGGGTCGAACGGAACCCAGCCGACACCGTCGAACCACACCTCGGTCCAGGCGTGAGCGTCGCGCTCCCGGACCGTGTAGCGACCGGTCACGGCGTCGCGGTCTGCGGGTACGTATCCCGTGGCGAGCCGCGCCGGGACGCCGCTCAACCGTGACAGCACGGTGAGGCTGCTGGCGATCTGCTCACACCAGCCGATCCGTGACTCGAACAGGAAGTCGTCGACGACGTCTCCGTTCAGTGGGGCCAGCGGGGCGTCGAGGGAGTACTCGGTGTTGGCGTCGAGCCAGTCCTCGATCGCCTGCACCTTGTCGTAGTCGGTGGTCAACCCGGCGGTGATCTGCGCAGCGAGCGCCCGGACGCGTTCGGTGGCCACCGGAGGTCCGGCGTAGCGTGCAAGGAGGTCCTCCGGCGCCGGCGCGGCCGAGCGAAGTAGCTCGGGCGTGAGGCCGGTTCGCCGCCGGCTCGTCACCGAGTAGCTCGCTCCCTCGCCCAGCGGTCGCGCCGCGATCAACGAACCGTCGGTCCACTGCTGCACCGGACCGGGTGCGTCGATCACGCGGGCGGTGGGCGACAGCGGTAGCGCAAGTGCGAACGGCGCGACGACGCGGAACCGCTCCTTCACCTCGTCCCCGTCGTCGGCGGCCACATCGTCGGGGGGAGCCGTCACCCGCCCCGACTCGGGCACGCGAAACACGCCCTCATCGCTGCGGGTCCAGGCCCTCCCGTCCCACACGTCGAACACCTGGGAACGCCAGAAGCCGGGTTCGGGCGTCGTCACCGTCATGACGACGGCGTCGGTCAGCCGCGGGCGGCTCGCCATGTCGAGACGATCGCTCGCGGCGAGCGCGCTACCCCGCGTGCCGGGCCCGACCCGGGCGTCACGGCCGCCCGATGTCCCGGCGAACACTCCCGCTGCGACAGTCGGTCCGAGGCCGATGGCGGCAGCGCCTGAGAGACACACCACTGCGACGACCGTGCGACCGAACGCGGTCCGTCGCACTCCTCCAAGTGGTGGCGAAGCGCCGCCCGATCGAACGTCGTGCCCTGTCGTCGCCGTCGCGATCGGCGCGAGGGGCACTCGGGTTCGCTCGACCCGCGAGGCGAGCACGAGTGCCGCGACCGTCACGAACAACCAACCCAGCAACTTCCCGGTCTCGCTGCCGGACCCGACAGTGGCGGCCCCGAAGCGGATGATCAGGAGCGCCGCGACGACACACATCCACCGGGTCGTCGCCCGAACCGAGGCCGACCGCAGCGCAACCACCGCGAGCGCTCCGGCGAACGCTCCGCCGACGAGTGAGACCGTCGGATCGCGTCCCTGCGTGGGCAGCAACTGGGTCGCCAAGCCGACCGAGCCCGCCGTGGTGGCCACGAGGGCGGCCAGCATGCGATGTGGCAGTCCCACGCGATCGGCGGCGATGGTGGGCCGCTCCGAGCCCAACGATCTAGCCATGGGTCACCGAGCCCGCGCCGAACCGACAGATGGTGCGCCATGCTCCCCCGTCCCCGAGTGGCACGGCACCCGGGCTGCCCGGACCGGCAGCGGCCAACCGCCGGTGTACCTGCCGGCGATCGAACACGACAGCGGCGACGGCTGTTCCCTCCTCACAGGTGCAGAGCACCACCTCGCCGCCCCCGGCGAGGACACCGAGCGCGAGGCCCGCGGCCTCGTCGACGCTCCGCTCCGCTGCGGGGTCCGGGTCCTCGCCCTCAGCCGGAGTCGGTAGTTCGACCACGATCACCACCCCGGACCGCACCGGAGGCTCCAGCTCACGGACGACCAACGTTCCAGCCCGGGCAGACGACGGCCAGTGCACCAGATGGGCCGGGTCCCCCGATCGGTAGGGCCGCACCGAACGAACCTGATCGCCCGAACCCGTCGGCGTCGCCAGGTGTTCGCGAGGCCCCGACTCGGGCACGACGGGGGGAGCCCACGCCGTCGGGACCGGCTCGGGTCCGACCGCTACCGGTCGGGGCAACGACACGTCGAAGGTGCGGGACACCACGACCATCCCGAGCGGCCCGTCGGTTGACACCGACATCGGCAGCGAACGCAGGACGGCGCGGCGGGGAACGGTCAGCGCCACCTCCGCGTCAGTGCCGACCGGCACCGACCAGGGATCCTCCGAGCGACCCACCCGCACCAGCACGTAGTCGGCGAGACCGCCCACCCGGACCCGCAACGTGAGCGGCGCCGGCCGGCCGCGCACTATCTCGCTCGGCAGGTCGACCCGTTCGACCCGCGCTCTGGCCATCGACACCACCGGCCAGACCGCGCCACCGCCGATCAGCGCCACGAAGGCCGTCCACACGACCGCGGATGCCGCCGGGTCGCTGACCGACGACCGGGCCACCACAACGGCGAGCGCCACGGCGGTCGCGGCGACGCCGAAACCGGTGGGGCGAACGCGAACTCCCACGTCAGCCGCGTTTCACGCCCTGGGGACGGGAACCCGGGCGAGGATCGCCCCGAGGACAGCCCACGACGCAGCGACGTCGACCCCGTGGTGCAGCGACACCCGGTGTGCGCACGCCGGTTGGAACACGAACTGGATGTCGTCGGGGGTCACGTAGTCGCGACCGGACAGCACCGCGTGGGCTCGCGCCATCGACAGCAGGCTCGTCGACACCCGGGGGGAAGCGCCGGTGAGGAACGACGGGTCGGCACGCGTCTGGTCGATCAGGTCGAGGGCGTAGTCGACCACCGCCGAGGCACAGTGCAGGTGATGGACCGCGGCGATCGCAAGGGCGACCTCGTCGGGCGACGTCACCGCGACCACCGCGGGCAGGCGGTCGACGCCCCCGCGCCCGGTCACGATGTCGCGCTCCGCGTCGCGGTCGGGCAACCCCATCGACACGGTGAGAGCGAACCGGTCGAGTTGGCTCTCCGGCAGCGGGAAAGTGCCGAGCTGGCCCGAGGGGTTCTGCGTCGCGATGCAGAAGAACGACGCCGGCAGGCGGCGGGTGACGCCGTCGACACTGACTTGTCGTTCCTCCATTGGTTCGAGCAGCGCCGATTGAGTGCGGGGCGACGCCCGGTTCACCTCATCGATCAGGACCACGTCGGCGAACAACGGGCCGGGACGGAACGACCACTCGCCGGTCTGCGGTTGGAACACCGAGGTTCCGAGGATGTCGGAGGGAAGAAGGTCGGGGGTGCACTGCACGCGGCCGAAGTGCCCGCCCATCGCAGCGGCGAGAGACTTGGCCAGCAGGGTCTTGCCGGTGCCCGGCAGGTCCTGCAACAGCAGGTGCCCTCCACCGAGCAGCGCCGTGAGTGCGAGTCGGATCGCATCGGGTTTGCCCCGAATCGTGGACGACAACGCGGCGTACAACTCCGCCGCCAGCTCGGTCGGGCCGCGTTGGGCGCCCTGGTGCATCACCGGCGCCGTCGGGAACGGCGGCGGAGCCGTCGTGGGCGCGGGCGCGAGGTCTGCTGCGACATCGCTCATAGGAACGTCAGCTTGTCACGGGATCGACGGTTGGACTCGTCGGATCGGCGCCCGCACCCTGACAGCGCGCTCAGCCGTCCTCGCCGATCGCGACGAGCGAACCGACGATGCGGTCCAGGGTTCGGTCAGCTTTCGCGTCGTTGCCCGCCTCGTCGACAACCAGCACGGCCACAGCGGCCGACCTTCCCAACGCGGCGAAGCCTCGGACCACGAGGCCCCGCCCCTCGATGCGGCCCGACTGGCGCACTGCCGGACCGAGTGGCGATTCCGCGGGCGTGGCGGCCTCGAAGGTGATTCCCGCCGTCTCGAAGATGGTGCGCGCCTGAGTCTCGAGCAGCAGTTGAGCTTGTTCCGGGTTCGACGTGAGCATCGCGATCGCCGGGACCGCTGACAGGTCCGCCTCGACGAACACCGCGCCGACGTCGATCTGCTCGAGGGACTCGGACCCGACGCTCAGCACTTCGACGGGGAGCACGATGCCGCTGGCGTCGGTCTCCTCCTGTTGCCGCGTCGGCGAGCCGGGCATCTCGACGGAATGCAGGCCCGACGAGGTGTTCACGCTCGTCCACGCGGTCGCGCCCTCGGATCGTGTGATCGCCCACGCGACCACCGCGCCGCCGATAGCGACGATCAGCACAGCGAGAATGACGGGGAGCGGTGACCGTCGCCGGCGAGCCGACGGCGTGTGCGCAGCGGCGGCGGCGTTCGGGACCGGCAGCGGTGGAGGACCTGCGGGTGGCGGTACGGCAGGTGGAAGCGCTGGCGGAACGATGCCGGGGGGAGACACCGAGAACTGCGATGGCCCCGACGAGGGTGCGGCGGGCCAATCGCTGACGGTCGTCGCCGGCGACACCGGCGGCCCCCACTGCGGCGGCGCGATCGGAGGGACCGATACGATCGCCCCCGCCGGAGCTACGGCCGGCGAACCAGCCCCCGCGTCGGACGATGCAGCCGAAAAGGGCGGGGGCGTGACCACACCACCGAGCGAAGCGAGGGACGAGCGACACAGCGGGCACGTGGGCAGCCCCGGCTCGATGGGGGTGTGACAGTTCGGGCAGGTCGCCATCTGCATGGTGCGTCGAAGCTACCAGTGACGACCCGAGACACTCCGGCAGCGAGGACCAGTTTGAGCGCTCAGCTGAATAGTCCCCAAGGGATGCTTCCGTGCGGACCAGGTGGTAGTCCTCCACGATGCGGGGGGTGTTCCGTGCTGGATGTGTCGATGGACGTTACGGCCCGCACCGCCAATCACGGCCGTCGGCCGCTGGGCGGCTGTGGTCGTCGTCGGCGCGACGGACGAACCGGCACGAGGTGCTCGACATATGGAGCCGGACAACGCGGCGCGAACCGTGTGCAGAAACGGCCCTGGGAGGGCACGAAATGCACACGGTTCCGATACGGCGGGACCATGAGCACGGCGGACCCCTTGCAACCAATCGACTCAGCTGAAGCTGAGCCCCTCGCCGCTCGGCGTGTCAACGGACCCTGATCCCGACGTCGCCGCGTCCTCACCGGAGTCCGACTTTCGGGTCACGGGACGTTTCACCGGTTCGGGAACCACACCGAGCTCGCCCAGATCGGGGGCCGACAGGAGCGTCTCGCCGGACCGTTCACTCGAGCTCCACGACGGATCGAGCACCGGAGCCGTGAGTAGCAGCGGTGCGTTGGTGTGGCCGTCGCCGTGCACCTCCCACAGGAGCGCCGGTCTCGACCCGTGCCACCGCAGACCGAATGACAGTTGCCCCCAGCGTGTCGGAATTCGGTGAGCCTCGATCGAGGATCCAGCGAGGTCCGGCACCCAGCCGGCACCGAGCGCGAGACGATCGCCGCAATCGACGGCCATTCCCTGCACCGCGCCGAGAACATAGGAAGCCGAGGCGTCGACCCCGCCCCACGACAGCCCATCAGCCCGCGAACCGAGCAGGCGTCGGGCAAGCGTTGCCCGATCGACGGTGTCGTCACCGAGCTTGTCGGCCCTCGACCCGACGTGTCGGGCGAGGTCCGGTTGATCGAGGTCGCCCAACACGCCGACGACGGATCGCAACGCGCCGCCGACGAACGGCGCGGCGGCGTTGACGGCGGCCCGGTGGCTGCGACCCATGAGCCACCGGATCGAGGCCGCGACATCACCGAGCATCCCGACCACGACCTCGTCGACGTCGTCGCCGATGGCCGACCAGGTCGCGCCGTACGCCCGGAGGAACTGTGCGGTTGCGGTGACCGCGTCCCGTCCGGGAATCTTCCCCGTCAGCTTCCGTGTCCCGACGAGTGCGACGAGCCCGTCGAGGTCGGGACGACCGAGGACCGCTCCACCTTCGATGAGCGCGCCTCGCACGGCGGCGTCGGTGTCGGGCGAGGCTCCGAGGAGCACGTCACAGACCGCGGCATCGAACGCCTGGGAGGCCCGCCGGTCCGAGATGTCCACCTTCGCGATCGCGTTGAGATGAGCTCGCCATCCAGCCACGACGCGCGCCGGCGACGGCACCCGCTCACGATCGGCGAGCAGGCCCGCGATTGTCGACCCGTCGCCCTCGACGAAACCGCCATCGCGGCGTTCGGTGTCGACGATCGTGTCGGCGAGCGTGAAGGTCGCGACCGCCCGAGCGGTATGTGGAAGGGGAACCAGCACGGCGAGCGCTCCGGGCGCGTCGGAGGCAGGAGGCTTGGTTGACGTCTCGCCTTCCTCGATCATCGACCGCAATTGCGCGGACCCCGCAGCGTGCGCCCAACCGAGGCCGGGACGGGTCACGACGAGCCGGCCGACATCGACGACGTCGACCTCGGCATGTCCGCCCTCGCCCACGAGTCCGTGCAGCGGGGCCGAGGACTCGACGATCCACGCGAACGCCACGGGCAAAGGGGAGGCGTTCTCGACCTCGATGACGATCGACGGCCCGACGA
>JAIBBP010000217.1 GCA_019694615.1 Microthrixaceae bacterium
AGCTGGTGGTCGGCCGAACTGGCATCCGCGTCGAGGTCCACGATGAGCCGCCGCGCCTCGTCGACGAGTGCCGCACTGGCGGGTACCGGCTCGGCGCTAATTCGATCACGCCACGCCACCGGGCCGTAATAGGAGTCGACGATGTCCGGATTGTGGCGACCGAGCCGTAGGCCGAGCTCGACGTAGCGCCGGACGAGCTCCGGTGCCGCAGCGCCATCGACGGTCATCGGAGCTTCACTTCAGTTCGGACCGGAAGAAGTCGAGGGTGGCGTCCCACGCCTGCTGCGCGGCGTCGGCGTCGTACACCTCAGGGCGGGTGTCGTTGAAGAACGCGTGGTGCGCACCACTGTGAATGGTGAACGACGCGTCCTTGCCGGCAGCGTCGAGCTTTGCCTGCAGCCCCGCGACAGCGGGCGGGCCGAAGTAGTCGTCGTTCTCGGCGTACTGACCACGCACCTTGGCCCCGAGCTTCGACCAGTCCGGTTCAGCACCCTCCCACGGGATCAGGCCGTAGAACGGTGCGCATGCCTGCACAGCCTCCGGCTGCTCACAGGCGAGCACGAGCGCGAGCCCACCACCCATGCAGAACCCGATGACCCCGACCCCAGCCGTGCTGACCGCACCGCTGGTTTGGAGGAACGCCACCGCTCCCGACAAGTCCTTGGCCGCTTGCCTGACGTTGAGGGCCATCATCAGCTTCCCGGCCTCGTCTGGCTCGGTATTCGGAACCGAGTCCCCGTGGTAGAGGTCGGGAGCCAACGCGGTGAAGCCCGCCTCGGCGAACCGGTCACAGACGTCGGTGATGTGGGGCACAAGGCCCCACCACTCCTGGATCACCACAACGCCCGGACCGCCGCCATCCGCCGGTGCGAAATAGCCCGATCCGGTCGTCCCGTTGGTCGGATACTCCACGATGCTGCCCATGTGCGAGCACCCTAGTTGTCGGGGTTCGGACTCGGTCGGGCTACGTGATGTCGGCTTTGAAGAGTTCCGGAGCGATCGGGCAGTCGACGAGCGAGCCAATTGCCGACGCGTCCAGCGTCCCATCAGGCCCGACGACGATGTCGATCAGGTCGAGCGGTACGACCTCCTCCTCGGACTCCCACGGTTCGTCGCTGACGTCCCAGCGGGACATCAGCGCATCCCACACCCTCGCCGGCAGCGCTCTCCCCCGACCGACGGCACACCACACCGAAACGTCGGACCGCTTCGCGACGGCTGCGGCGGCCAGGGAGCCGGAAACGGCCAACACCCCGCTCGGCGACGCAGCGACGGGCTCGACCACCAGCACGTCGGCGGCTGTGACAGCCGCTCCGAGCCCACTGAGCGGAACATCGACAGCGTCGACCCGATGGCCGTCCAGGTAGCGCACGAGACCCGAGCCTTCGTTCGATGCGTCGACCACCAGCGTCTCGCCGCTCCCCCGCCGCACCAAGGCGTCGGCCACGACCGGTGGCCACCCGAGCACGACGACCGTGGCCTCGGGGTCGAGAGCCAGGGTCAACGATCGCGCCGTCGTATCGTCCTCGACCGCCTCGATGATGGCCTGGACCTCCGAAAAGGGGTCGGGAGCGCACAACAGCCGCGAGCACACCCACCAGAGTCCGCCGGCAGTGATCTGACGCGAGACCACCCGGCGACACGCTGTGACAAGTCCGACGGGATCGTCATGAAAGGTGCCCAGAGCCCGGGCCGACTCCACCATCAGCAGATCCTGAGGAGCGCCCGCCGACCGGGCCACGTACCGGAGCCGCTCGATCGGATGCACGGTCACCGATGCTACCGCTCGTCCCCGGATCTGCTTGCCGCAGCGTCCTCGCGCTATCTTTGCGGGCCGTGACGACGCTACCTGCCGACCTCGTCCTGCACCCCGTCGGGGGCAAGGAACGCACGCTCGACGAGCAGCTCAAGCTCTTTCACCTGGTGGCTGTCGTGCTCGACCCGTACACCTATGAGAGCTCGTGGATCCTCGATACTGCGGCACGCATCCTGGCCGGGTTTGCTGGGGCCGACTGCCGGGTCGCCTGGATCGTCGCAGCCGATGAGGCGGGCGCCAAGTCGTTTCTCGGCGAGTTGACGGAGCAGGCCATTACGTTCGCCGACCCCGACCGCGAGTTCATCAAAGCGCTCGGGGCGAAGGAATTACCCGCGTTCGTGCACCTGGCGCTCGATCGGTCCGTGGTCGGCATCGCCGAAGGCTGGGATCCCGAGACCTGGCGGCCGATCGCCGACAACCTCGCCGAGATGATGTCGTGGACCGCGCCCACGATGCTCAAGACCGGCGATCCCGTGCCCTACGCCGGCACGCCTGCCCTCGGCTGAGGCGAATCGCCGGGGTTATCGGCACGTCGGTACCGCAGCGAAAGAAGCTCCCGACGAAGGAGGGAGCGAACCTGAGCGAAGGTGGCCGAGGACTATCGAGACGTCCAACCACCGTCGACGGCGATCGTCTGGCCAGTCACGTAGGTCGACGCCCCGGACGCGAGGAAGAGCAGCGCGCCGTCCAACTCGTGCTCGTCTCCGGGCCGCGCCATCGGCGCGTTGCGGCGGATGTACTGCATCGAGGAGTCGTCGCCGAACATCTCGTTCTCGGTCATCTCTGACATGAACCAACCCGGTGCGATGGCGTTGACCCGCACCCCCTTGCGTGCCCACTCGGCACCGAGTTGTCGGGTCAGGTTCACCACCGCTCCCTTCGCTGCGCAGTAGGCCGCCTGTTTGATCGGCGACGACGCGACCAGGCCGAAGATCGACGCGATGTTCACCACGCTGCCGTGACCCCGCTCGAGCATCCCGATCCCGACCTGCTGAGTCAGGAGAAACAGGCCGTCGAGATTCACCGCCATCGTCGAGCGCCAACGCTGCATCGTGTCGTCCTCAGCCGGCGAGGTGCCGCCGACGCCCGCATTGTTCACCAGCACGTCGACGTGGCCCACAACTCCGGCTGCAGCGGTGGCGAGCGCTCGCACCGAGTCGTCGTCGGCCATGTCCGCCGGCACCACGACGACCCGATCCCCGAGTTCCGCGGCCAGTTCGTCGAGGCGGTCGGCCCGTCTCGCTGCCACGACCACCGTCGCGCCGGCAGCGTGCAGGACGCGGGCAAACCGTCGCCCCAACCCCGACGACGCACCGGTGACGAGCGCCACCTGGCCGGACAACGAGAAGAGGTCAGAGACATCGAGATCTGTCATTTGCCCGACAGTACCGACGGGCTGTGACAAACGACGTCCCGGAACGTCGGTGGCGTATCACCGACCGGGTCCGACGGCTCGTAAAGTAGGCGGCCCATGAGTGATGTCGATCTCGGCCTTTCCCACATCGCCCTGCCTGTGGCCGACATCGAGCGCAGCCTCGAGTTCTATCGGCGATTTGCCAACCTCGAAGTGGTGCACCGACGCGAGGCTCATCCCGGCCACGCCGTTGCGTGGATATCCGATCTCACCCGGCCCTTCGTCGTCGTGCTCCTCCAGGCCGATGCCCCGGCATCACCGGGCCGGCTCGGCGGTTGGGCCCATCTCGGAGTCGGTTGCCTATCGCGCGCCGAGGTCGATCGCCGCCTCAGCGAGGCAGCATCAGAGGGATACGAGATCATCGGCCCGTGCGACGACGGCCCGCCGGTCGGCTACTGGGGCATCATCGTCGACCCCGACGGCCACAACCTCGAACTCGCCTACGGCCAGCAGGTCGGCCTCGCGGTGCAGTCAAGCTGAGACGTACCGCTCAGCTCTGGGCGGGTAATGGCAGCGTCGCGTGCTGAACGATCCAGGCGTGCATGGCGATCCCTGAGGCGACGCCGGCGTTGATCGATCTTGTCGATCCGAACTGAGCGATCGAGCAGGTTGCGGTCGCCGCGGTCCGGGCGGCGTCGGACAACCCTGGGCCCTCCTGCCCGAACATCAGGACGCACCGCTCCGGGAGCGTCGTCGTCTCAATGGGAGTCGAGCCCGGGAGATTGTCGATTCCGACGATCGGGAGCGACTCGGCGGAACACCAGGCGGCGAACTCGGCGACGTCGGAGTGGTGGCAGATGTGTTGGTATCGATCGGTCACCATGGCGCCGCGACGGTTCCATCGACGACGACCGATGATGTGGACCTCCGCGGCGAGGAACGCATTGGCGTTGCGCACGACGGTCCCGATGTTGAAATCGTGCTCCCAGTTCTCGATCGCGACGTGGAAGGGGTGTCGGCGCTGATCGAGATCGGCGACGATCGCCTCGAGCGACCAGTAGCGGTATCGGTCGACGACGTTGCGCCGGTCGCCCTCGCGCAGCAGTTCCGGATCGAATCGCGGGTTGTCCGGCCACGGTTCGGGGTGGGGCCCGACGCCGATGCCGTCGAGTTGCGCAAGCTGCTGTTCCGATCCCGACACGGCCGTAAGGTTGGCCCGATGACGTCGTCCCCTGCCACTGCGGCCGTGGTCGTTGCCCACGGCAGCCGCAACGAGCCGGCGAATGATGCCCACCGTCAGCTGTGCATCGACCTCTCCGCAGCGACCGGAACGACCGTCGTCGCTGCGTTCCTCGAGCTGGCGACGCCAAGCCTTCCCGCGGCGGTCGCGGATCTCGCCATCGGCGGGGCCATCCGAGTTGCCGTGCTTCCGTACTTCCTTTACCCAGGCCGTCATATCCAACGCGACATCCCGGCGCTGATCGACGAGGCCATCGCCGCCAATCCGACCGTGGACGTGGTGTTGGGTCCACTGTTCGGCGCTGATCCCGCGATGATCACCGTGCTCTCAGCCCAGCTCGCCTCGTTGACAGCCGGGCGCTGAACACCCCCGAACGCGGCGGAGGACCGGCGACCTCTCGGTCAACCGGCCCTCGCTGCTTCCCCTCGCCGCGACATTCATTCCTTCGACGCGGCGGGAGGTGTACTTCAACCTTTTCTCGGGAGAACTTCGATGGATCAGTCCGGGATGACGACTGCCCGACCGCGCAGGGCGCCCTGTTGCAACTTTTCGTAGGCTTCCGCTGCCGCCGAGAGTGCGAAGAGCTCCGCGTCGACGGAGATGTGACCGCTCGCCGCTAGCTCTACCATCGCCTCGACGTCGCTGCGTGATGAACCTTGGAAGGTGAAGATCTCCGCTTCGTGGGGTAACGTCGAGAACCAGGGCTTGTTCAGCCGCCCGCCCGCCGCACCAACGAGTGCGAACACGCCGGCCCGAGCCAACGAGCGGATTCCGCACTCGATGGTCTCGTCGGTGCCGACGATGTCGATGATCCCCGCCACACCCGCAGGTCCGGCGATCGCCCGAAGCTGCGAGCGGGTTCCGCTGTCGACGCCGTCGAGAGTGTGGATGGCTCCCAGTTCACTCGCTCGCGCTCGCTTCGCGGGATCGGGATCCACCGCGATGACCTCGACATCTCCTGCCGCAACGAGAATCTGGACAGTGAACGTGCCCAGCCCGCCGATGCCGAACACGGCGACCTTCGGGTGCTCGTTGCCGAAGCGTGGCAGTCGGCCGAGAACTCTCGACACCGCGTGATACGAGGTCGCGCCGGCATCGGTGAGTGTGCCGGCGGTGGTGGGGTCGAGCGACCCGAGCGGCACGACGTCTCGATCGATGCTGGCGACGACGTAGGACGCCAGACCGCCGTCACGCCCGTAGCCCCGACCCACCATGTTCGACTCACACAGGCTGTCGCGGCCAGCAGCGCAGAACCGGCAGTCACCGCATGAGTTCGACGACATGAGAGCGACGGCGTCGCCGATGCCGACCGAGGTGACGCCCTCGCCCAGCGCTGCGACCCAACCGGCTGCCTCGTGGCCGAGGGTGAACGGCATCTCCCAGCCGAGCGCCTCACCGATCTCACGGGGCACTTCAGCCATCGTGACGTCGGAGTGGCACAGGCCGTTCCCCGCGACTCTGATCAACACCTCACCGGCGCCGGGCTCCGGCACTGGAACCTCCACGAGTCGAGGCGAGCACTGCCAGTCGACGAGGCGAAACGCCGGCATCGTCGACGGGATCGATGCGGGGGTCGGCCCGTCCGCGAGGTGTTCTGGTGCCACGGGCGGGACGGTAGCAACGTCCGCCCGCCGAGGCTCGTTCTGTCCTGCGAGAGCACCACCCGGGTGGTGCTCTCGCAGGACAGAACGAGCCTGGTGGGGTCAGCTGGCGACGGACGCGAAGTCGGTGAAGCCGCTCGGGACGTGGGCACCCATGGTCGCGTGCTCGAACAGGCCCCAGCCTTCCCGGCTGGTCCCATCGACATCTGTGAGCACAGCGTGCCCGATGTGGTCGATGACCCCGAACGGCATCATCGCCACCACGTCGGGAGCGGTCATGTCGACCTTGATGCCCTGCGACCACCCTCTGCCCTTCCATTGGCCGTGGCCCCAACTCGGGTCGCTGCCGTACCCACATCCGCTCGCGAGCACGACGTAGCCCTTCGACTCGACCTCGAGCACCAGCGGCGATCCGTCCGAGGCCTGACAGTCGATGGTGACGCCAACCGCGTCGCGGGTTCCGGGCCGGTAGCGGTACCGAAAGCGGGGCCACCCCAGCAACTCGACGCCTTGACCGGCGAGCGCCCGCTCCGAGTTCTCCGGCCACACCCGTACGGCGTCGTTGGCCGTCCGGTTCCCCTGGCCGTCCTCCTGCGCGATGACCACGATCGCGAAGTCATCGAACTGAAGCGGGAGATAGGACCACCAGAACCCCCAGTCGGCGGCTGTCTCGGCTGCTGCCCGACCGGGTGGCTCCGGCTCGCCGACCGGACGGATGCCCCATGACCGGTCGCGGGTGCCACACCAGATGTCCGGCGTGACGTCGTATGTGTTCCCAGCGACGCGGAGCTCGCCCGCCCAGTTGCCAACCTGAGCGAATCGGGTGGCGTCGAGTATCGCCTTGTTGCCCGTTCGCCAGAGGTGCGGTTGCTCCTGCACGACGGGAAAGGCGCCGGTCCAGCGGAGGTCGAAGCCGATGCCGAGGTCATCGGCATCGCACACCACCCGAAGTTCCTTCAACGGGTCCACGATGTCGACGCGGTAGGGCCCGACCTGCTGACTCATGCGGTCGTCACCGAGGGCGTCGGAGAAGTGCACGGCGTGCTGAGTGTCGCCCACGCGCACGCACGCATACGCGTCGATCACACCCAGGTTCGGGTACACGCCAAGTCCGGTGACCAAGAAGACGTCCCCGGTACGGTCGTGCGCGTTGAGGTAGCACCTGTCGTAGAAGTTCCGGTCGCTCGACGACGCGAACTGCATCGACAGCGGCGTTTGGTGGATCGGGAACTCGTCGAGTGGAATGGCCATCTCGGTGGTCTACCAGGAGTCGACGGACCGATGACGGCCGCTCGGCGGGCACGCTGCGAGCACCGAACGGACCCGCCGCGGCGTGATGGTTCGTTAGTCTCGCCCACGATTCGGGTAGAGGGGGCACGATGAGCGACGCCGAGTCCACCGAGGCCGCTCCGACGCAAGTGACGGTCACGACGTCCGCACGGGATCACGACGCGATACGAGCAGCGTTGGCGACCTGGCTGAGCAGCCACGTCGGTTGCGACGGAGACGCCGATGTCGAGATCACCGCGTTCGAGGCGCCGGCGGCCAACGGCATGTCGAGCGAGACGATCCTGTTCGACGCCGACTGGAACGAGGACGGCGAGCGCTCGTCGCATCGGTTGGTGATGCGGTTGGCACCTGACGAAGCGTCGTTCCCCGTGTTCCCGACCTACGACCTCACCAAGCAGTTCGAAACCATGCGGCTGGTAGCCGAGCACACATCGGTACCCGTGCCGGAAGTGTTGTGGAACGAGCCGGACGGCGACGTGATGGGCGCCCCGTTCTTCGTGATGCGCCGGGTCGACGGTGACGTGCCACCCGACATCATGCCGTACACGTTCGGCGACAGTTGGGTGTCGCACGCGACCGACGAACAGTTGCAGCGACTCACCGATACGACGCTCGCAGCAATCGCCGAACTCCACGGCGTGCCGGATCCTGCAACGGTGTTCGCTCTGTTGACGAAGCCGGGAAAGTCACACGAGTCGCCGCTGCGACGCCACGTCAACGAAAGCCGGGCGTGGCTCGACTGGGCGGTCGGCGACGAGCGCTCGCCGCTCCTCGACCGCTGCTTCGACTGGTTGGAGGAGCACTGGCCCGAGGACGAGCCGGCTGCGACCCTGAGCTGGGGTGATGCCCGGATCGGCAACGTGATGTACGCCGACTTCCGGCCGGTCGCGGTACTCGATTGGGAGATGGCGGGGCTGGGTCCCGCTGAGCTCGACGTCGCCTGGTTCATCTTTCTTCACCGGTTCTTCGACGACCTCGCGGTGCAGTTCGGCATGGAGGGCATGCCGCGCTTCATTCACCGACCCGCAGTCGAGGCCGCCTACACCGAGCTAACCGGCTACGTACTCAGGCACATGGACTGGTTCCTGATGTACGCGGCGACACGTCACGGAATCGTCTTCACCCGCACGTCGCGCCGCTCGGCTCACTTCGGCGATGCGCCGATGCCCGACGATCCCGATGACGCAATCATGCACCGCCCCGCTCTCGAAGCGATGCTCGACGGCACCTACTGGTCGTCGCTCGGATAGCGCGTGAAGGTCACTGTGGTTCGCCGAACACCCAGCGGGTCACCTGCGCCTCGATGAGCACGTCGTAAGCCCCGTCCTCGTCAGGGCGGTTGATGTCCCATTGGTACTTCTCGCCGAACGCGGCGCGGACCGAGTCGGGGTAGGGCCGTTCGTGCAACGTCGCCCGCCCCTCGGCCACCACCGGAGCGTTGCCGTTCTCCAGCGACAGCGTCAGGTGGGGGTCTGTGAGGAGGTTGCGGGTCTTGACGGACTGCGAGGTGCAAATCCAGAACCGCTCCTCCGTCCACACGAACCAGATGGGCACCAGATGCGGTGGATGGCCGGCCCGGCTCGTCGCCATCCACACGTTGCGGTCCTCGGCGAGACGTTCGATCGTCGTGCGCTGCTCCATCGGTACCCCCTCGGTCCTGCGACATCTACGGTCTACCGTGTTCACCCCGGCCCGGGTGGCGGAATGGCAGACGCAGAGGGCTTAAACCCCTCGGTCCCTCACGGGACGTGTGGGTTCGAGTCCCACCCCGGGCACCACGAGGGTTGGGCGACACCCGAGGATGCGAGAACGCGGTGGTCGGCGAGGCACCGTGAGGGCGTCCGTGAGCGGAGGTCGCCAACCTCATCCGCCCGAGTGCGGACGATTCAGCTGGCGTCGGCAGCCGGCTTCAGGCGGGACTCGCCGAGAACGACCTGGTCCCACATCACTTTCGTGAGCGCGCGGGCCTCGTTGAGTTGACGTTCGAGTTTGACGCACCGCTGGCTCGCTCGCTCGGCTGACTCGCGAAGCGTTGCGAGCGTTGCGGGGGACAAGGCCCCTCCCGCTTCGAGGCGGTCGCGAATCTCGAGGAGTTCTCCATGTTCCTCGAGCGAGAACCCAAGCGGCTTCATCGCCTTGATGTGGATCAGGCGGGCGATGTCGTCGTCGGTATAGAGCCGAAACCCGCCCCGCGACCTGCCTGACGGAGTGACGAGACCGATCTCGTCGTAGTGCCGGATCGTCCGCTGGGACAATCCGACGCGGTCCTCGACCGTACCGATCTGATGAAGGTTGGCTGGACTCGCGTCGTCACTCATGGATCTCTGGCAACCGGGTGCACGGTCGCGGTCTGATCGTAGGCGCGGTCACCCTGAGGAATCGCGTGGGCGCAGGCTCGTGGAGGATGCGACGGGGCCCACGAGTGCTGGGCGTAGGTGCCGGAGTGGGGAGAAGGCTTCCCGAGCCCACCAACCCCTTCGAGGGGGTGTCCGCTCATGCGTGTTCGACGGAGAAGTGTCCACTGAGTCGTTGGTGGAGAGCTTCGCTGGCCTCGTTGAGCCCGACGATCTCAGCGACGATCCCTTGCCGTTGGTACTTGGCGACGATGGTGTCGAGCACCGCCACCGCTGAGCTGTCCCACACGTGGGCGTCGGTCAGGTCGATGACGACGTGGTCAGTGTCCTCGTGGTAGTCGAAGACGTGAACCAGCTCGTTGGTCGATGCGAAGAACAGCTCGCCGGTCACGTGATACGTGCGGACCTGATGCGTTTCGCCGGTGACGGTGACCTCGACGAGGTGGGCGACGCGTCGAGCGAAGAAGATCGCCGAGAGCAGCACTCCAGCGAGAACTCCGATGGCAAGGTTGTCGGTCGCAACAACGATTCCGACGGTGACGACCATGACTGCCGTCTCACTCTTGGGAGATCGTTGCAGTGTCGCCGGGCCAATGCTGGACCAGTCGAATGTGCCGATGCACACGAACACCATCACCGACACGAGCGCCGCCATCGGGATCGCCGCGACCATGGGGCGACCGACGGTGATGAACAGAAGGAGGAGCACCCCGGCAAGGAAGGTCGATAGCCTGGATCGGGCCCCGCTCTTGAGGTTGATCATCGACTGGCCGATCATGGCGCAGCCTGCCATGCCGCCGAGGAAGCCGGTTGCGATGTTGGCGATCCCCTGACCCCGCGATTCGCGATCCTTGTCGGAGTTCTCGTCGGTGAGATCGTCCATCAACTGGGCGGTGAGCAGTGACTCCAGCAGCCCGACGATCGACAACGTCAGTGCGACCGGGGCGATGATCTCCAGCGTGGCGAAGCTGAACGGGACATCGGGGACTCCGAACGACGGCAGGGAGCGCGGCAACTCCCCCATGTCCCCCACCGTTGGGAGGTCCCAGTGAAAGACCGTCGCGGCGACACCGATGACCGCGATGGCGACGAGCGGCGATGGAACCGCCGTCGTGAGGCGCGGGAATAGGTAGATGATGGCAAGACCTGCGGCGACCATCAGGTACACGAGCGGGCCTTTCCCGATCACGTGGGTCAACTGGGCAATGAAGATGAGGATCGCCAGCGCGTTGACGAACCCGGTCATGACCGAGCGAGGGATGAAGCGCATCAAGCGTCCGACTCCGAGCACGCCGAACAGCACCTGAAACAGTCCGGCCAGCACCGTCGTGGCGAACAGGTACTGCACGCCGTGGTCCTTCACGAGGTCGACCATCACGAGCGCCATCGACCCCGTCGCCGCCGAGATCATCGCTCGCCGACCGCCGGCGAACGCGATGATCACAGCGATGGAGAACGACGCGTAGAGACCGACCTTTGGGTCGACGCCCGCGATGATCGAGAACGAGATCGCCTCAGGGATCAGGGCCAACCCGACCACGATCCCCGCCAGAGCGTCGGCCCGAGGCGTTGCGAACCATTCCCCGCGCAGTCGTTGGAGTCGCTGTCTTGGGATTTCCGAGGTTGGGATGGACACGAGTGACCTCATCAGGAATGGTGCGGAGAGGCGGCGAGCGCGCCCGCACCGTCCGGCGAGGAACCGCAGGGGTGACGGTGAAACTCTCCAGCCGACGCCCACACTCTACCCTTACGTGAGGGTATGGTCGAAGTTCGCTGGAGCCGAACGACGAGGTGGCCGTGCGATCGAAGACCCAGCCCCGCAGCACCCACCGCTAGGGTCGACGCGTGGCGACATCGATCACACGGTCGACCCGTTCTTCGCACGACGACCTTCCCGAAGTTCACGGCTACGACGACGAGTTGGCGCGGCTCGATGCAGTGGCAACAGTCGAGGCACTCGACCGCGGTGACCTGTCGGTAGCGGAGGTCACGGTGGCTGCGGTCCGGCGGGCTCAGTCGCTTGATCCACGGATCGCGGCGGTGGCGTTCGAGCGCTACGGCACGGCGCCGTCGCGTCGCGACGACGATCGGCACCGCGGTGGCCTCGACGGCATCCCAACGTTCATCAAGGACATGGTCCCGGTCGCGGGACTTCCCATGACGTGGGGTTCGGCCGCCCTCGAGGGTGGCGCCGCCCAGCGCCGCACCGGCGGGGTCGCCCATGACATCGAACGGATGGGGATGACGATCCTGGGATCCTCCACCATGCCGGAGTGGGGATTCATCCCGTCGACGGAGTTCCCGGACCGCGAGCCCACACGCAACCCCTGGAACGTCGGCCGAACTGTCGGAGGTTCCTCCGGCGGTGCCGCCGCCCTGGTGGCGGCGGGTGTCGTTCCGATCGCCCACGCGGTGGACGGCGGAGGATCGACGCGGATCCCCGCCGCCTGCGCTGGCCTGGTTGGGCTGAAGCCGACGCTCGGCCGGCTTCGTCGGCACAGCGACGAGCGTCTTCTGCCGGTCTCGATCTCCGTCGACGGCGTGGTGTCTCGGTCGGTCAGGGACACCGCGCGGTGGTACGCGGAGGTGGAACGGGTACACCGGCCACGACGGGACATGCCACCCATCGGCGAGGTGACAGGTCCTCCGTCGCGACGTCTGCGGATCGGCGTG
>JAIBBP010000024.1 GCA_019694615.1 Microthrixaceae bacterium
CCGCACGGGCGACCTCGCTCATCCGCCCCTCCGGGGGTGCGGCGACGCGTCCCGTGACGGCAGCGCCACGACGAACCGCGACCCGCCGCGGGTGCTCGGCTCCCACCACACCCGGCCGCCGTGGTGCGCCACGAAGCTGCGCACGAGGTACAGCCCCACGCCGGAGCCGCTGGTCGACGTGGGCGAGGGCCCGCGCACGTACGGCTCGAAGACGGTGTGCTGAAGCTCGTCGGGAAGGCCGGGTCCGTCGTCGTCGACCCAGAGGTGCACCTCGACGCGCGCGTCCGTCGCCCCGACCTCGATCGCTCCCCCGCCCGGCGTGTACTTCACGGCGTTGCCGACGAGGTTGTCGACGATCCGCTCGAGCAGACCCGGGTCGGCCCAGACGACGATCTCGTCGGACACGCTGTTGTCGATGACGACGCTCGGTGTGCGGTGCCGGACGACGACGTCGTCGACGACCCGGGCGAGTTCGAGCTCGAGCAGGCCCACGCCCGGTTGGTCGCGTTCGAGCCGCTCGGACGACGTGAGGTCGCGCAGCACGGTGATGGCGTCGTGCACCTGCGACCGGATGCGGCCGGCCAGTTCGCGCTGCATCTCCGGACTGACGGCATCGGGTCGATCGGCGAGCACCTCGGCGGTGAGCAACGCGGCGCCGAGCGGTGAGCCGAGGTCGTGACCGACCGACGAGATGAGCGCCGACCGCTCGTCGAGCAGCAGCGCCTGCTGCGCGGTTGCGGTGAGCAGCCGGTCGTTGGTGGCGGCGAGCTCGCCCTGTCGTTGCTCGAGCTGTTCGAGCAGCTGTGCATTGCTGCGCTCGAGCTCGAAGCCCTCGGCCAGCACGTTGTGCGCCGTCACGAAGACCGCCGCGGAGTACGGCAGCCCGAGACCCATGATGATCGGCAGCAGCAACGGCCCGTCGCCGCGCCGGAGCAGCAGGCCGACGAGCCCGACCAGGAAGACGGGCATCACCGAGGCGAGGTACACCCGACGCTCGGCGGAGCACGTGACCGTGACGATCGCGATGTTGGCCATGATCGCCAGCACCACGAGCACCTGGTGCTCGATCTCCGACACGTCGACCATCACCGACAACAGTCCCCACCCGAGGCTGCTCAGGGCCATCACGGCGACCAGCACCCGGAGCGATCGCTGCGGGTCGGCCTGGCCGTCGCCGAGGCGCACCGTCCAGAGCCAGAGTGCGCCGGCGAGCACGACCCGCATCACCACCCAGCTCGTCGCACCGGGTACGTCGTCGGTCCAGAGCAGCGCTCCGATCACCACGATCGGGACCGCGCTGATCACGAACCCACGGCGGATGCCGGGGAGCAGATGTCTCACCTGGGCCCGTTCGAGCTCCATGGCGCCGGATCGTAGGTCCGAGAGGCCCGAGAAACCGAACCACCCCTCGGCAACGACGGCGGTAGGCTGGGGTCGTTCCAACCACGGGGCTGACAGGATTCGACATCAGTTTCATCGGTCGGACGTGCGACCCGAGTTGCTCAGACTCGCAAAACGGGGCAAACCAAAGAATTGCCAACGAGCAGTTCGCTCTCGCCGCCTGATTCTCAGGTGAGTGAAGAGACATCGTGACCAGAAATGGCGCACGGGGCCGATCCACCGCAGCCCGGCAACAGAAGCGGAGGATGACAGCGGGAAAGACAGCTGGCGTCGGGGAAGACCGATGACCGATCGGAAAGACGATCCGCGGCCCACCACCTCTTGGTGACGGGCAGCCGACCCGCCGGTCTCCCTGCGTCAGGGAGTGAGTCGGGAATGGTCGTAGCACGGGCGCTCGGTGCCTGATGGACGGGGGTTCAATTCCCCCCAGCTCCACGTTTGTGATGTCGCGAGACATCCGCAAGACCCGAACCCTCATCAGGGTTCGGGTTTCTTGTTTTTCTGTGCTTCGTGCGTGGCTCGGCGACGACGAGTGCGCCGCGACGGACGATGCGGTAGACGGCCGCTCGGGAGATGGTGATCTGGTGGTGGTGTTGAAGGTGCCAGACGATCGTGTCTGCGCCGGCGTCGAGGCCGTCACGGGCGAGGGTCCGGCGGAGCTCGAAGACCAGCTCGACGGTTGCGGCAGGTGTCTCGCGTGGTCGTGTGCGTGGGCGCCGCGAGCGTGGCTCGAACGCGGTATCGCCTTCGGCGCGGTAGCGGGCCACGAGGCGCGAGACCCATGCCTCCGACATGCCGTAGTCCCTTGCGACTTGGGCTTGCGAGCGGCCCTCGACGACAACGGCGGTGATGATCAGGCGGGCCTCGGACACCCGGCGGACCCTTGTGTCAATGGCCAAGTTGATGTCCTCGCTGGTGGCCATCGGATGTCCTCGTTGGTGGCCAACAAAAGTCCTCGCGTCTAGGGCTCCTTGTGGGTGGTGCGGTGGGTGAGTCGGTAGCTGTCGCCGGTGGTGGTGATGATGTGGGCGTGGTGGCAGAGCCGGTCGAGCAGGCTGACGGCGGTGGGCTGGTCGGGCAGGAAGCGGCCCCATTGGTCGAATGGGCTGTGTGAGCCGATGGCGATGGAGCGTCGTTCGTAGGCGGCGGCGACGAGTCGGAACAGCAACTGGCAGCCGGTGTGATCGAGGGGTGCGAAGCCGATCTCGTCGATGATGATGAGGTCGTTGCGGCACACGGTCTCGATGGCTTTGCCGACGGTGTTGTCGGCGACGGCGCGGTAGAGGTGCTCGACGAGATCGACAGCGGTGAAGTAGCGGACCTTGTGGCCGGCGGTGACGGCGGCGTGTCCGAGGCCGATGAGGTAGTGGGTTTTGCCGGTGCCTGCGGGGCCGACGAGGCAGAGGTTCTCGGCTTGTCGGATCCACTCGAGTGTGACGAGGTAGTCGTGTGATGAGCGCGGGATCGAGGACTGGTCGAGGCGGAACTCGTCGAGGGTCTTGTCGATCGGGAAGCGTGCGGCGGTCATCCGGTTTCGGGTGTTCGACGCGTCGCGTGAGGTGATCTCTGCTTCGACGAGCACGCGGAGGACTTCTTCGGGTGTCCAGCGTTGGGCCTTCGCGGTGGCGAGCACGTCGGGTGCTTCGCGTCGGATCGCAGCGAGCCGCAGTCTGCGGAGCGCTGCTTCGACATCGGGTGCGAGCGGGGCGGGTTGGCGACTCATGCGAGGTTCTCCATCGCGTACGCGTCGAACGAGCGGACCTCAGCCGTCGGGAGCGCAACGACGACCGCGTCGCCGGCCGCAGCGGGTTCGGGCAGGGCGGTGCCGATCGCGAGGATCGAGCGGACATCCGCGGCACGGAACCTGCCGAAACGTGCCGCCCGAGCGACCGCTTTGGCGACCAGCTCTGGGCCGTGCGCGGGCAGGATGTCGTCAACGATCTCGCCGATCTCTTTCGGCAGCATCGTCATCCCCGCCGCGGCGCCTTGGCGGATGAACACCTCGGCCGGTTCACCCAACGCGAGGAACTCACGCTCGAT